>JALZVC010000220.1 GCA_023301205.1 Flavobacteriaceae bacterium | reverse complement strand
ACATAAGGGCCACCCATTAAACCTGTCAATATCTCTGGTTCTGCAGAAGTAAGATCAAAAATCACAATACCATCATCATCATCATCACAAATCACTATTGGTTCTGGATCACTAATTTCTGGGCTTTCTCCTACAATAAGATCAAGTTGCACAGTGTTAAAACACCCTGTAGCTATATCTGACAGTCTCGCAAATACAGGCTGATTAAAAGGAACAATATTTAAGTAAGGGATAGCAAGAATTTGGTTTGTATCATTGTCAGCATCCGATTGTGTTTCATAAAAGGTCACCATTAGATTTCCTGATGGGTCACCACAACGTATTTGATCTTCTCGTTCACTGAGTATAAACTCCCCAAACCCATCATTATCTGTATCACAATACACTAAAGGGTCTGGCACACAAATAGTTGGTAATGGCACTAAAATAAGTTCCATAGGTCGTACTCCAAAACAACCCGTAACGTCATCTTCAATACGAACCCAAACCGTCTCTCCACCCGTACTTTCAACGCCCATACCGGTTAAATCTATCGGATCATTGGCATTTTCTGCATCCAGCTGATTTGTGAAGTACGTCACACTTAAACCACTTGCTCCATTTAGAATCTGATCTGTAGCCTCATTTAAGTCGAAAAACTCAATACCATCATCCTCAAAATCACATTGTTCAAAAGGTAATGGGTCATCAAAATCTGGCACCAAACCTATAATAAGTAGGAATGATCCAATAGTTTGACATCCAAGATTGTTCTCCACAACTGCAAAAACCTCATTGTTCCCAGTAACAAATGCATCTGGATTAAGGATTGGGTTAGCACCCGTTTCAGCATCTACAAACGAATTGTAGTAGGTAGTAAAAACATCTACAAGGCCATTTTCTATTTCATCATCTTTTAATGTTAGATCAAAAGTCTCTGAAAAATCTTCATCATTATCACATATAAAAAAAGGAGAAATAGGATCTGCAATAGCTGGAGATTCGTCTACTTGAATATCGAGCTCTACAATGTTGAAACAAGCAGGATTATTTACATTTTGAACACGCGCAAAAATAGTCTGAAATCCAGCCACTGCATTCATATAACTGTTAGCTGGATTAATAGGTACCGTGTTAGCTTGTGCATTTGCTAAGGTCGTAAAATATACTACCTCACCATTTGGATTGCCTCCTGTAATTTCTGCGTCTTTTACGGTTAAATCAAAGATAGCAAAACCATCGTTAGGTAAATCACCACATATGGCAAGTAACGTAGGCTCTATTGCTGGAGGTGCCTCAAAAATACCAAGACTAAAATTATTGACTACAAAACAAGTTCCTATATTTTGTGTAATGTTTTCTACACGAACAAAAATTACTTGACCTGGCGCTGCTGCATTGTATGGAACTGGTAAGGCATTCATATCCCCATTTGCATCTGCAGCACTTAAGTGATATGACACATTAAAATTATTAGGATCTTGACCGTCTAATACCTCAGCATCTTTTAGCTGTGGAAAATTAACCAACTCAAAACCAGATGCATCATCATCACATAACAATAAATTTGTAATTGGATTTGCAATAGCAACAGGTAATAATTGAATTTCAAACGAATTGGTATCAAAACATGCTCCAGTGGTATTTTCTATGCGTACAAAAATAGTTTCTGAAATACCTGTTATTGTATATCCAGTTGGTACTGGAATCACTGGCGTACCTATATCTGCATCTGCTTGAGAGTTATGATATGTTATTACAAAATCTCCAGGATTTTGAGCGCCCAGCAGAACAGCATCATTTTGTGTGAGATCAAAAACACCCGGATTAATACCATCATCACAAATCAAAATATCGTCTGGCTCATTTGCTGTTGGAGTAGGCAATACATCAATGCACACCACCTCGGTATGCTCACAACCAAAATCATCCATCACACGATAGGTATAACATTGCTGCCCCGCCGTTGTACCTTCAACAAGTATGCTATTACCAATTACACTTAAAATACTAGGGTCTGAATCCCATGCCTGACTCGTTATTACAGGCTCAAAAACTGCATCTGCTGGGATAATACCTGGATTAAAATTTAATAGCCATGAAAATATATACCCATTATCACTAGATAAATTATCCACAACCCTAATACACCAATCACCATTAAGAGGAGCACCGATTAAAGCAGAATAGTCTTGTTGTGGCAAATAAGTACCTGCTACAATAGCGTTTCCAGCTGTATTAGATGGGGGTCCAGAATCCACCGCAACTGTAGGTCCATTAACCAAGGTTACCGTGCCTGCGGCTCCGAAACAATAATCAAAACCAGTCCCCGCTGTTAAATCCGCATCAGGCTCAATAGGAGATCCTAAAAAAGTCCCTCCACCACCGGTTCCAAATGACTTTAAAGCCACTTGAGTACCATCTGGAGCAGTAATAAATATATCCAAATCTCCTAAAAAAGAGTGCTCTATATTTAAACAAATCTCAAGAATATCACTTGCGTCTTGAACTGTTTCTCCAGCATTAAAACAATCTACAGGAATACAGGTTTCATAGAATGTAGACCCATTATCATCAGGTAAAAATGTGATTTCTGCAACAGGAATAGTGCAATTTACTGAAAATGGAACTGACACTACAGACCCAGTTACTATGGCTGTATCTCCTATACATATTGTATCTATATCAGCCATTGTACCTGTAAAATCGGGCTCAGTCCCTACTTGAACAAATACACCAATGTCATTCACACTTTCACAACCAAACGCATCTGTTATCACTAAATCTGCCTCAAAGAATCCTCCATTTGCAAATGCCTTCATAACGGTCTGCCCTGGCAATGAAGTACCATCACTAAAAAACCACTCAAACGTTGCACCTATTTCCCCTCCAGGATTAGAAAATATCCCCGAACCATTAAAAGTTATAGCTTCGTTAGGGCAAGCTAATATCACATTTTCTATTGGGTCTACTGGTGGGTCTGAGCTATCAAAAACAGCATTAATAGTTTGACAAGGCGGAGCACAACTAATTTCTGCCTCCCATCCTGGCGCAGTTACCGTACCGCTAGATTGAAATTGAACCGTTATACAACCGCCACCAATAGCTAAATCTCCACGGATAAGCCCAGGACTATCTGTGCCAGAGAATGAACCTATAGGATTAGCAGGATTAGGAATATCTGGCAATTGACCGAAGTAAATTGTCACAATATCTAAACCCATTTCTGTTTCAAACGCAGTGAAGTCTATAACAGTTTCTTCTCCAGGGTTTGCAGGACAAAAAGTAATAAAAATATTCTGGTTATTGCCATAATTTCCTGTTGACCCACCTGTATCTACAAAAGTACCTGCACAGGCAGTGATCGTTGTATTACTTATTGGCACTTCTTGTGCAAAACTTACCATAGGTAGTAAGAGTAATATATATAATAACTTTTTCATAGTTTATTTTTTTTTACTATTACTTAATAGTTTGGGGATATATAATTAGCACTTTATTTGTACCATCAAGCACAAAAACCTGTGTAGCTCGAGTGTGATGGCTAAAATAGTACTTTAATGGATTAAATGTATTAAAATCGAAAACTTGATCACGCTCTAAATTGTCGTTATACACTGAAAATAAAGGGATCGAAGATAGGCTCGGGTATCCTTTAACTGCAATAGTAGCAGCATCATAGGTCGCAAAAAAGACCCTATTCTCGTACATTTTTTTAAGGAATGCGTAATTCCTTGTTTCTGAACCAAAATAAGTCACGCCTTCGCCTTGATAGACTTCTGCGACGTACTGGTCAAATTTTTCTAAAGGTGGCTGCTGTGTTTGAGCATAAGCCATTGGAGAAAGCAGCAATAGCAATATCGCTGAAGTAATTATATTTTTCATAGCATTGAAAATTTAATTTGCGGAAAATTAAGGAAATTTTGTGATATAAACGCCTTTTTAACAATTAAAATATGATGTTCTTCTTTAACAACGTTCACTTGATTGACTATATTTGCCATCAGTATTTTTAAACCTATAAAAAAAGTAATGGATTTAGAAAATCAAACTAAAAGCACAGACGAATTAGGAGAGGCACATGTCGCTACATCTGGAGACACTCCTTTACGCGATGACGCCTTTAAACTTAGTGATACAGAAAAGATTGAACGCATCAAAAAGGATGTACACAATATCATGCAAACACTAGGCTTAGACCTTACAGATGACAGTCTTAAAGGTACACCAAATAGAGTAGCAAAAATGTTTGTGCAAGAGATATTTGGGGGCTTGCACCCTGACAGAAAACCTAAAGCTTCCACTTTTGATAATAAATATAAGTACAATGAGATGCTTGTAGAAAAGAACATTACATTATATTCTACTTGCGAACATCATTTGCTTCCTATCGTTGGTAAAGCGCACATTGCGTATATATCTAAAGGTACTGTAGTTGGACTCTCAAAAATGAATCGCATAGTAGATTATTATGCAAAAAGACCACAAGTGCAAGAACGATTAACCATGCAAGTGGTTAAAGAATTGCAGGAAGTATTAGGAACAGAGGACGTTGCCTGTGTCATTGACGCCAAGCACTTGTGCGTAAACTCTAGAGGGATACGAGATATTGA
>JALZVC010000219.1 GCA_023301205.1 Flavobacteriaceae bacterium | reverse complement strand
CGTTTTGCTCTTACCTTCTGCGGCACAACGCCTTCCATTACTGCCGCTTCTGTATTCTCTCGCTCAGAATAGGTAAAAACGTGCAGATACGATATGTCAAGTGTAGTTAAAAAATTATAGGTCTCTAAAAACAACTCATCTGTCTCGCCAGGAAATCCAACAATAACATCAACACCTATACAAGCATTGGGCATTACTTGTTTTATTTGTGTAACACGATCCACATATAATTCACGTAAATACCTGCGTTTCATCAATTTTAAAAGCGTGTTACTGCCGCTCTGTAATGGAATATGAAAATGCGGTACAAAAGTATTGGATTGTGCTACAAAGTCAATGGTTTCGTTTTTTAGCAAATTTGGCTCTATAGAAGAAATACGTAATCGCTCGATACCTTCTACTTCATCTAATGCTTGACAAAGCTCATAAAAAGTATGTTCGTGTTTTTTATTACCAAATTCGCCTTTACCATAATCCCCTATATTCACACCTGTTAAAACAATTTCCTTAATGTCTTTCTTGGCTATTTCAGCAGCATTACGAAGTACGTTTTCTAAGGCATCACTTCTAGAAATTCCTCGTGCTAATGGGATGGTACAGTAGGTACATTTATAATCACATCCGTCTTGTACTTTTAAGAAAGCACGCGTGCGATCGCCTATAGAATAAGAACCTACATAAAAATCTGCATCTTCAATCTCACAACTATGTATTTGCGCATCTCCTTTAGTTCTATCTGGTGAAGCGAGTAAGTCATTTATATAAAAAGGTAATTTAAATTTTTCTGTCGCCCCAAGCACTAAATCTACGCCATGTACATCTGCGAGCTCTTCTGGCTTTAACTGGGCATAACAACCTATAGCCGCTACAAAAGCCTCAGGATTTATTTTTTGAGCCTGTTTTACGATCGATTTAAAACGTTTGTCGGCATTTTCGGTAACAGAACACGTGTTTACCACATAAATATCTGCCTCGTCCTTAAAGTCCACACGCTCATAGCCTTCCTTTGTGAAATCACGGGCTATAGTAGAGGTTTCACTATAATTAAGCTTGCAACCTAGGGTGTAAAAAGCGACTTTTTTCTGTGTAGACATTCATTTAAACTAAGGCTGCAAAAGTACAAACTAATCTTTGCTTCTGAAATTTTAAACATTCATAACTTCATCTTCTTAATTTAAAATTGAATGTATATTTGTATGAATTTAATAAACAGCACTTGACCCTTACCTTATTAAAAACTTATTTAGTCTATCCTCAACGAGCGCTACTGTTTTTGATTGGGTTAATAACGTTTATAGTGATTTCAAGTTGCCAAGATACAACCAATGAAGACCGCAATCACGAAGTCTTTAGATATAACGAACATAGCAATATAGCTTCTTTAGACCCAGCATTTGCAAGAAATCCGCAAACGATATGGCCTACAAATCAACTCTTCAATGGATTGGTGCAACTAGACGATTCATTAAATATCATTCCCGATATTGCTAAATCTTGGAAAATTAATGACAGTACCCAAACCTATACGTTTACCCTCCGTGACGACGTGTATTTTCACGAAAATGATGTCTTTGTAAATACTAAAACTCGAACAGTAACAGCAGAAGATTTTACCTATAGTTTTGACAGACTACTGGATGAAAAAGTCGCTTCACCGGGGAGTTGGGTACTTCAAAACGTAGCTTCTTATAAAGCTGAAAATGATAATACCTTCGTTATTCAACTCAAAAAACCATTTCCTGCATTTTTAGGATTACTTTCTATGCGTTACTGCTCTGTAGTACCTAAAGAAGCAGTTGAGTATTACGGGAATACCTTTAGAAGAAACCCTGTAGGCACAGGACCATTCCAGTTTAAACTGTGGGAAGAAAATATAAAGTTGGTTTTAAGAAAAAACTCATTGTACTTTGAGAAAGACGAAGCTGGCAATCAACTCCCTTACATGGAGGCCGTTGCGATCACATTTTTACCAGATAAACAAAGTGAATTTTTACAGTTTGCTCAAGGAAATATCGATTTTATGTCAGGGCTTGACAACTCTTATAAAGACGAGATAATTACTACCACGGGGCAATTACAGCCTAAATATGAACAAACAGTAAATTTAATCACCGGTCCGTATTTAAATACAGAGTATCTTGGTTTTTATCTTGACTCACAAAGCCCTGAAATTAATTCGCTTGCCCTGCGTCAAGCCATTAATTATGGTTTTGACAGAGAAAAAATAGTGACGTATCTAAGAAACGGGATGGGAATTCCTGCCGTTAACGGATTTATCCCAAAAGGACTACCTGGATTTGAAGCCATTGAAGGATTTAATTACAATCCGAAAAAAGCAAAAGAATTGATAGCAGTCTATAAAGAAGAAACGGGAGATGACACACCTCAAATTACAATTGGCACTAATGCACAATACCTAGATATCTGCGAATACATACAACGTGAATTAGAAAAAATAGGACTCAAAGTAACTATAGATGTAGTGCCACCCTCTACCCTACGGCAAATGAAATCTAGCGGCGAACTTGACATTTTTAGAGCCAGCTGGATTGCAGATTATCCAGATGCCGAGAATTATTTATCGTTGTTTTATAGCCCTAACTTTACCCCAAACGGCCCCAATTACACACACTATAAGAATGCGACTTTTGATAGCCTTTATGATGCCTCCCAGCACATTTCGGACATTAATCTAAGAAAAGACTATTATCGTAAAATGGATAGTCTAATTGTTGCAGACGCCCCTATCGTGCCTTTGTATTATGATATGGCTGTACGGTTAGTATCTAAAAAGGTTTCTGGTTTGGGTGTGAATCCGCAGAACTTCCTGATCTTAAAGCGAGTAAAGAAAAGTAAGTGAAAATAGACCATTCTGCTAGAAGAAAAAACACCATTCGCCTTGCTTGAACACAAGGGAGGCTCATTGAAAGAAGAAAGAGTATTAAATTACAATAAATCGCAGTTCTTAAGTTCAATTATCAAAAAAATAAATCTTCAATTTTTACATTTTTCATCACTTTTTAGTTGTTTTTAAGTAAAAACAGCTTCTTTTTGTAACCTTTTCTGCTTTTTTACGTAAAACTATAAAAGAAGATTATGAGATACAGAACAACAGGTACTCGACGGGACACAAATTATTTGTAAGAAAAAGAACCACAAGCTTTGATAAATTTGACAAAGTAGCAATTCCTTCAGGAAAGTTTAGTGAATTTGTAGATCATAAAGAAATGAAGACTTGGGAATATGCGGCATTTCAGAAAGAACAATTTAAAGTAGTCAAAGCGCGTAAAAGAAAATTTTATATCATTCTTGTAGCCTCTATTGTAATAGGTGTTGTTTTATTTTTAATGATACCCTTCCTCTTAGATATGTGATATACTTCTGCAGAGTCATCTTACCTTTGGCAAAAATAAAATATAAACATGGGATTTATAGGTTCAACACAAGCGATGATTCAATCTATGAGATCGAATCGAGCACAGCTAAATAGCCAAAACAAAAAAGGATATTTTGAGAAAGATGTGGAGAAAATTGAAGGATACGGAAAATTTGAAGACCATAAAAAAATGTCTCCCGCTCAATTTGCTAAATTTAAGGCTGAAGTAAAACAACGCGACGCGGATAATGCAAGAAGACTCGCTATTACTTTTGGTGTTTCGATGCTTATTATTGTTGGTCTAGTGGTATATTTTTTGTTTTGTTTTTAAAGTATTTTAAAAAGGTAACCTATTATATTTACATATATGAAACTATTTTACACACTATTAATCTTTTTGTTAATTCAAAGCAATGTTCTAAGTCAAGATATACATAGCTTTCCTTTGCCTAATTCAAGTTCTTTAGAAGACTCATATACTGGAAGTTTTAAAGACAGTTTAAGTTTTCATTTTTTAAGCATTAAAGTAAAAACCCAAAAACAAACTATTGTCCTACCATTTATTGTTAATGAGAAAAAGGAAGTGGAAAAATTGCCTTTTCTTTCATTTGATAAACAACAAACTTTTATTGGTCATTTTTATGATGAAAACAACTATTATTTAATGACCACAAATAAATCCAATAAAAAAGCCTTCTTAACTGAAATAAATATTGACACCAAAGAATATAAAATATCTAACATAGATGATTACAATAAAAAAGCCCCGAAATTTATTTTAGAAGACAAAATAGTTTTTGTCGATATATCAGAAAAAAAAATGTCTTTTAAAACCATTTCACCAAAAGGTAGTATCGATAAGATTGTCAATATAGATGATTATAATAGTGGACTCTCTAGATTTGAGATTATCAACACTGATTATATTGATCAAACAAATTATGTAAAATGGGGATCTCTAAAAGAAAAAAAAGTTTATCACATTGATGATTTTATATACTTTACTAGTCATGGATATGAAAGTCCAAACTCAAAAGTTTATTCAATTAATTTAAAGGAAGATACACCCAAAATAAATAAGCTTAATTTAAAGAATAATACCATAAAAAAATTAAGAGACTACAACTCGTATGCTTTTGAAAATTTCTTATTAACAATAGCTTCGAATAAAGAAGAATTTGAACTAGACATTTATAACTTAAAAAATGGTGAATTGATTAAAAAAATATCTTCAAAGGACGATTATTTTTCGAAAGACTCTTATAAATTAGAGTCCTTTTTAAAAAATCTAAAACGCTCTTACAATGATATTACTATTTCTGCCAATAAAACTGTTGAAGGAAATTTTCTTGTACGAATTGAAGCTGTGAATGAAAACTATAATATTGACCATGGTTGGTGGTTTCATCAACAATTTATGCAAAATATAATTAATCAAAATAATTTTACGCAACCAAAATTTACTCCAAATCCGGATTATTATGAAGACTCAAGTCTTGTTTATAATGATGATTTTTTTTATGAATTTGTCATAAACGAAAATGGAGAGATTCTAAACAATGCAGACTCTAAAATAATATTTGATTTGTATGATACCTCTTATTATTTAAGTAAGCTTAAAGATAACAGGAAAATTGAAAATATCTCGGGAGATACTACTGGATCCAAATTCTATGCTATTGGCTTCGATAAAAAAGCTAAAGAAGTGAAAATTTTAACAAAGAGGACACTAAACTATTAACCCTTCCTCCACTTTGCAGACTCCTCAAAAACGTGGGTTAAAATTGCCTCATCTACTGCTGTAAATTCTATCCCTCTGCGCGCCATTACAATTTTTGAGACTTCAAATGCTTTGTCGGTTCTATAAGTAGTGATACCTGCATTCCCGCCCCAACTAAAACTAGGAACAAAATTAGTAGGAAAGCCGCTACCAAAAATATTTGCATTCACGCCCACAACAGTACCTGTATTAAACATCGTGTTAATACCACATTTACTATGATCACCCATCATTAGTCCACAAAACTGTAAACCCGTAGGTGCAAACCCTTCGGTCTCATAATTCCACAAGAGTACCTCTGCGTAATTATTTTTTAGATTAGAATTATTCGTATCTGCACCCAGATTACACCACTCACCTAGCACACTATTCCCTAAAAAGCCGTCATGCCCTTTATTAGAATAGCCCATTATTACTGAGTTGTTTACTTCACCGCCTACTTTACTATACGGTCCTATAGTCGTTGGCCCATAAATCTTTGCCCCCATTTTAACGGTAGCGTTATCACAAAGCGCAAATGGCCCACGAATCATCGCACCCTCCATAACCTCAGCGTCTTTACCAATATAAATAGGTCCATTAGTAGCATTAAGTGAACACAACGGCAGCTTTGCCCCTTCTTCAATAAAAATTTGAGCTTCGTTTATCGCAACGGTATGTACTGGTATTTCTTGAGAGCTTCTTTCTACTGTGATCAACTCAAAATCTCTTTGAATCGCGGAACCATTTTTAGCAAAAATATCCCAAGAATTGGCAATACGTAACACATCGTTATGATCATATTGCACTATGTCGTAGCTATCAAAATCTACTTCTTGATCTTCACTAGCAAAAAAAGCTAAGGGTTCATCTTCATAAAAAACAGCTTGATTTTCTTTTAAACCTTTAATCACTGCTACTAAATTTTCTGAAGGAATAAAAGATCCATTAATCATTACATTCTCTTCAAGCTCCACCATCGGGTATTTATCAACTAAATAATCTTCTGTTATGGTAGTGGTTGTAGCACCTAGCATTCGCTCCCATTTTTCACGAATGGTTAAAATACCTACGCGAATATCTGCCACGGGTCTTGTATACGTAAAAGGCAATAACTGGTCACGCACAGCGCCATCAAAAAGAATATAGTTCATGTTTCGATACAATTTAAGAATTTACTACAAAGCGATAGGTGTACTAAATAGCCACACTTAAAATCACTCTAAAGCCTTTTACGGTTTGAAAATCAAAAATAGTTAACTAAATCAAGATTACAGATTCATTCTTATTTTTTCTGAAATGTTATCAATTAAAATATTTAGCTAGATTAATATGCAATATCAGGAGGAGCCCAAGTAATAGGATTACGGCAGCCGAAGTATATTTGCAAGGTAATTTTAAGTAGTTTTGTCACAATAAAATCTATGCAACAATTCGGTTATTATATTGTCTACCCTTTAATTTGGTTACTATCCAAGCTGCCGCTGCCTGTCTTGTATGTTTTTTCAGATATATTGTACTTCTTTGTATATATGCTATTTGGGTATCGTAAAAAGGTAGTTAGAGGCAACATCATCATGGCATTTCCGAAGAAAAATGAAGCAGAAATAAAGCGCATAGAGAAGAAATTCTACCACCACTTATGCGACTTGGTTGTAGAGTCGATAAAATCGATTAGTATTTCAGAAACAGAAATAAATAAACGATTTACCATAGAAAATATGGAGGTACTTAACGACTTATATGCTAAAGACAAAAGCGTTTTATTATTGTGCGGTCACTACGCCAGCTGGGAATGGAGTGGGATTATTAATAGATGGATGCCTTATAAAGGCTACGCGGTTTACAAGACATTACGCAACCCGAAAATCAATGAGTTATTGGTGCGTTTAAGAGGCAAATATGGTGGCGACATTGTTTCAAATAGAAAAATTGTACCCATCCTTTTTAGAAATAAACGCGATGGTGTAAAATCACTTACGCTAATGGTTACAGACCAAACGCCTAAAATATCAAGCGCAAAGCACGCTGACACGTTTATGGGCATCAAGGTGCCAGTATTTACTGGCGCAGAAGAATTGTCTAAAAAATTAGATTGTGCCGTGGTTTATTTACGAATCGAAAAAAAGAAACGAGGTCATTATAAAGCGACATTTAAAACCTTGACAGACAAAGCTCCTAGCCTACCAGATTATCAAATTACACGACTGTTTTTAGATGAAGTTGAAGGACAAATTAAAACAGCGCCTGCTTTTTATTTATGGTCGCATAAACGCTGGAAACATCGCATAGATTAATTCTCAAACTAGTGAGTCAATTTCAATAGAAAACGTTAGTTATACTATTTAGAAATAGCTGTTATTTCTGCAATAAAACGATCTGCCAAAGCATCTGCTGCTTCTTGAGACATTGCCTCTGTGTACACTCTAATTATAGGTTCTGTATTAGACTTTCTTAAATGAACCCAGTTTTCTGCAAAATCAATTTTCACCCCATCAATAGTTGTAATTTTTTCTCCTGCATAGGTATCTGCCATAGCTTTAAGTATCGCGTCAACATCTATAGTTGGTGTTAATTCAATTTTCTTTTTACTCATAAAATAACTAGGATATCCAGCACGTAATTGACTTACAGGTAATCTAATATCTGCCAGATAGCTTAAAAATAATGCAATCCCTACTAGACTATCACGCCCGTAATGTAACTCTGGATATATGATACCGCCATTACCCTCACCACCAATGATAGCATTAGTTTCTTTCATTAATTCTACTACGTTTACTTCGCCTACAGCACTCGCTTTATGCGAACCTCCGTGTTTTTTAGTTACGTCACTCAATGCGCGAGAAGAAGACATATTTGAAACTGTATTTCCTGGTGTATGCTGTAACACATAATCTGCCACTGCTACAAGCGTATATTCTTCACCAAACATCTCCCCTTTTTCGTCTACAAATGCTAATCTATCAACATCTGGATCAACTACAAGACCAAAGTCTGCATTTTCTTTTACCGTTAATGCCATTAAGTCTCCTAAGTGTTCTTTTAAAGGCTCTGGATTATGGGGAAACTCGCCATTAGGCGTGCAATATAATTTTATGGTTTCTACCCCCAATGCCTCTAATAATAAAGGAACAGCTATTCCACCTGTAGAATTTACACCATCTACAACTACCTTAAATTTTGCCTTTTTAATGGCCTCGACATCAACAAGGTCTAAGTTTAATATTTCATCTACGTGCAAGTCCATATAGGCATCATGTATCATACGATCACCTAAGTCATCAACTTCTGCAAAATGGATATCACCACCTTCTGCAAGATCTAAGATTTCTTGTCCAGCAGCGCCATTTAAAAATTCGCCTTTGTTGTTTAATAGTTTAAGCGCATTCCATTGTTTAGGGTTATGGCTTGCAGTTAGTATAATACCGCCATCTGCGTTTTCTAACATCACAGCCATCTCTACCGTAGGTGTGGTAGACAAATTAAGGTCTACAATGTTGATACCCATACCAATTAATGTATTTATAACCAACTCTTGTATCATCTCTCCAGAAATACGCGCATCACGACCAATAACAACTTTGTATTGCTCTTTGCTGCGTTGCTTTTTTACCCAAGCACCATAAGCTGCGGCATATTTAACGGCATCTAGCGGTGTAAGATTTTGACCTTGAGTACCACCTATGGTACCTCGTATTCCTGATATAGATTTTATTAATGTCATTTGTGTTGAAGTTTAAAAACCCAAAGATACTTGTTAAAATAGGAATACTAAAGGACGTTTTTGTAATTTGCAACTATGAATTTTCTCGCACACATTTACCTCTCCGGTACAGATGAAGGTGTCACTATTGGCAACTTTATTGCAGACGGAATTAAAGGCAAAAAATATCAAAAATTTCCTGATACCATTCAAAAGGGAATTTTACTGCATCGTTTTATAGATAGCTATACAGATAGTCATCCTACGGTACGTAAAAGCACAAAACGTTTACACGAAAAACACGGCCATTACAGTGGTGTTATTGTAGATATACTTTATGATCATTTTTTAGCAAAAAACTGGAGTAACTATAGTGATGTACCTCTAGCAGATTATATAGACAATTTTTATGAATTGCTGCAAGACAACTACGCAATACTCCCAACCAGAATACAGCGTATGATGCCTTATATGATGGCAGACAACTGGCTATTATCTTACGCTACCATACCTGGGATAAGCAAAATACTTGATCAAATGAGTGTACGTGTAAAAGGGCGCTCTAATATGAATTTTGCTGTGATAGAATTAAAAGAATTTTATGACGAATTTGAAGTAGAGTTTACCAGCTTTTTTGAAGAACTGAGAGCTAGTTGTAAAGAGAAGTTAGTAGCACTCGATAAAAAATATTGAAATGAAAAAACCAATCTTACGTAGTTATCTTTTACTTGTACTTGCTATTGGATTAGCAAGCTCATGTAAAAACGACAAGCACGTTTCCGAAGTTAAAAAACCGCAATTAGGTGTTATTGCAGATAGCGCTATGGTCGTTTCTGCACGGAAAGAAGCCTCTCAAATAGGTTTAAATATTATGAAGCAAAAAGGCGGAAACGCCTTTGATGCTATGATTGCAACAGAGTTTGCCCTTGCAGTGGTATATCCGTATGCAGGTAACTTAGGCGGTGGTGGTTTTATGGTATTTAGAACGCAATATGGCGAGGTAGGTGCACTAGATTATCGCGAAAAAGCACCTATTGCTGCAACCCGAGATATGTACCTAGATGACGACGGAAATTTTATAAGCGATAAAAGTAAGGTAGGTCCATTAGCTATAGGAGTACCTGGCACAGTAGCGGGTATGTTTGCGGTTCATGAAAAATATGGTTCATTACCTATGGAAGAAATAATCGCACCAGTTATCAAATTAGCTACTGAAGGGTTTATCATTACAGAAGATCAAGCGGGGCGTTTTAATCGCTACAAATCTATTTTTGAAGAGGCAAATGAGCAAAGCAGTATTTATTCGAAAGAATGGAAAAAAAATGATCGATTTATTAATACCGCACTCGCCGAGACGTTTCAACGCATCGCTACAAATGGTCGCTCCGAATTTTATGAGGGAATAACTGCAACTGCTATTGTAGACTTTTTATCCACAAAGAATGGAATCATCACAGAAGAAGATCTTGCAAATTATGAAGCCGTATGGCGAGAACCTATACAATTTGAGTATAAAAATTTAAACGTTATTTCTATGGCACCTCCATCCAGTGGTGGTATTTGCCTAGCTCAAATATTAAAAGTTGTAGAAGAGTTTCCCATAAAAGAATACGGTCACAATCAAACCAGAAGTATGCAAGTAAT
>JALZVC010000218.1 GCA_023301205.1 Flavobacteriaceae bacterium | reverse complement strand
AAGGGTAGATGGATGTATATACATATCCAAATCCATTGCTGGGACATAATACACAGGGCATTTTGCAGAAAGATAGCAAGCAAGTAACAGATTATTACAAGTGCCATTTGCCATTTTAGACAAGGTATTTGCAGTGGCCGGAGCTACCACAAATAAATCTGCCCAAAGAGCCAACTCTACGTGGTTGTTCCATTGAGCATTATCATCTTCTTCATTGGTAAAAGAAGAGTGTACTTCATTTTTTGATAGCGTGGACAGTGTCAACGGAGTAACAAACTCCTTAGCAGCTTCTGTCATAACAACCTTAACTTCAGCACCTTTTTTAATAAACGATCTTACTAAAAAGGCCGTTTTGTAGGCAGCGATACCACCAGTAACACCTAGTAAAATATGCTTCCCGCTTAAGACAGACATTGATTATTGATCTAAATCTGCGTCAGCAGTATTTCTGTAATAAACCTTGTCATCTAACCATTCCTGTACTGCAAGAGAGTGTGGCTTAGGTAATTTTTCATAAAACTTAGAAACTTCTATTTGTTCTTTATTTTCAAAAATCTCTTCTAAGCTATCATTATAAGTAGCAAACTCATCTAGTTTTTCAAGTAGTTCTTTTTTAATATCGCCATTTATCTGGTTTGCACGTTTAGCAATTATAGAAATCGCCTCATAAATATTATTTGTAGGAGCATCTACTTTATTCTTGTCTATCGTTGTTGTATTGATAGGTGCTTCACTGTTTTTTATATCTACCATAATCCTGTATTAACTTGGGTTTTGTATTACTAGTAATCGCTTGTCTAAATCTTCTTTTAATTTTAAAGCTTCTATATGTAATTCCGTTTCTTCGTAATATTTTTTAAAGGTTGTATAATGTCCATCTGCAACAATTAATCGCTCTTCTACAAGAGCCGGAAAGCTATTTATAGCCAGCTTGTAGGCTGCAATAAATCTACCATAAAAAGCTTGTTCTCTGTAAGATGAACCTGGGTGTGATGTTACAAAATTATCAAAAGCACTAATCGCAGCTTTAAAATCTGAAATATCTAAGTATTGTTGCGCAGTCTCAAAAGCTTTTCTATCAAGCTTTTCACGTAATTCTTGAACTAAATCATTCGCTTCCACTCTTTTATCAGACTCCGGATAATTATTGATAAACCCTTGTAATTTCTCTAAGGCCTTGTCTGTATCTTCCTGATCTAGAGAATAACGTGGTGAAAGTTCATAGTAGCTTTTAGCAGATTTGTATGCAGCTACCGCTACACTATCACTTTTAGGGTAACTAACCGTAAACCGCTCAAATTGATACCCCGAAAGTAAATAATCTCCAAGATTGTAATAGGCATTTGAATATAGAAACATAAGCTTCTGACCTTGAGGTTTTCCACGATATACAGGAATAATCTGCTCCATTAATGCTACAGATTTTAAATACTTACCTTCTTTATACAGAGAATCTGCCATGGCATATTTATCTGCAGTACTATCTCCAGCTAACACCTTTTGGTATTCACTGCAAGAAGCAAATGCGATTGCGATTATGGCTATAAATATTATTTTCTTCATTTCTTTAAAAATGTGGGGCAAAAGTAAGCATTTTAACCATCATGACAATGGTTTTATTTACTTCTCTCACTCGTTAAACTAATCATTAGTACTATGTATAAAAAATTGCATTTTATACACTTATTTTTTGCGTTAAAACTGTGCAACAAAATCTTTAATTTTTTTACGCAATTCTTCATCTACTTTGACTAGTGGGAGTCTAAGGGTATCATCACAAATATTCAATTCTTTAAAAACGGCTTTTATACCTGCCGGATTGCCTTCTTCAAAAATATAGTCTATAGCTGGCGCAATTTTATACTGAATGGCATAAGCCTCATCTACTTTGCGCTCTAGTCCTAATCTAACCAACTTAGAAAATGCTTCTGGGAATCCTTGGCCTATAACAGAAATCACACCAGCTCCTCCAGCAAGTACCATAGGCAGTGTAATCATATCATCACCACTAATGACTAAAAAATCTTTTGGACAGCTTGAAATAAGCTCCATTGCTTGTACAATATCACCCTTAGCTTCCTTTATCGCAACAATGTTTTTATGCTTAGTTGCTAATCTTGCAACTGTTGACGGCAACATATTTGAAGCAGTCCGTCCAGGAACATTATACAAGACAATTGACTTATCTGTAGCACTTGCAATAGCATCAAAATGCTGAAAAATTCCTTCTTGAGTTGGTTTATTGTACATGGGCGAAACAGATAGAATCGCGTTAAAAGCGTCAAGATTTCGAGATTGAAACTCTTCTATCACAGCTTTTGTATTATTACCACCTATACCCAAAACTAATGGTAATCTTCCATTATTTTCTTGCACAATAGCATCAATAACTGTTTGTTTCTCTTCTATTGTTAAAGTGGCGCTTTCTGCAGTAGTACCCATCACAACAAGGTAATCTATTCCATTTTCAATCGAGTAATTAACTACTTTTTTGAGTCCCTCAATATCTATTGAAAAATCTTCCTTAAAAGGCGTAATTAACGCAACTCCTGTTCCTATTAGTTGTTTCATAGTTATTCTTGCTCTGGGACACTATTAGTCTACTTTTCCTAAAACGTGTAAATATTTATTTAATTCTGCAATTATAGCCTTTATGTCTGTTATTTTAATTTCCATCTGTAAATCAAAAAGTCTAAGATCACTATTTTCTAAACCCACTTTAAAACGTGCCTTACTAGCCGAATTCAAAAAATCCATATATGGATGCATCCCATTATAAAAACCAATTAACACATCAAATGGTTGTTCTAAAAACATCTTAGCCTCTTTATTATCAATCGTTCCATTCCATTTTACCTGTTTATGATGTACTTGATACAGCTTTAAATCAAGCCCTTTCTTGTACTTCTGAAATGCTAAAAACCGAACATGATCCTGCTCTACCCCAAAGGACGATGTTATTTCTAATAGTGTTTCAATGTCCTTAAAATCATCTTCATCAAAAATAAAGGCCATCGTCTTCACTTGAGAGTGAAGTTGCGATCGATCTCTGCTTTTAAGATTTTTATCCAGTTTTTTCTGGAGTATTTTTAATTTTAATTTTGCGAACATACTTGTAACTTGCTACAAAGATATTTTATTATTTGTCAATCATAGCAAGAAAATCATCTTCAGAAATAATAGAAATCCCAAGATCTTCTGCTTTTGTTCGTTTACTTGGCCCCATACTTTCACCAGCAACAATATAATTTGTTTTTTTTGAAATACTGCTTGAAACCTTACCGCCGTTTTCTTCGATCATTTTTTTCAAATCTGTTCGAGACACTTTTGTAAAAACACCTGAGACAACAAAAGCACCACCAGCAAGCATATCTGTTTGGCCCGCTAATTCTTCTTCAGAAATTGCTAATTGCAAACCATAACTTTTCAAGCGCTCAATCACTTCACGATTAGATTCGTCTTTTAGCATTTCAGAAAAAAGATTATACGTAGGTTCTTTAAAAAACAACAACACACTCTGCGCTATACGGTCTCCTATTTCATCTACTGCAATTAATTGTTCAAAATTAGCCGCCATCAAAGCGTCGATACTTTTAAAATGTTTGGCTAATTTTTTTGCAACAGTCTCTCCCACAAAACGAATGCCCAGGGCAAAAAGCAACCGCTCAAATGGTATCGCCTTTGATGCGGCAACACCCATCACTAAATTCTCTGCGCTTTTTTGAGCCATACGCTCTAGTGGCAAAATATCTGCCACAGTAAGCGTGTACAAATCTGCATAATTGTTTATTAAACTCTCTGCAACTAACAAAGCAACGGTCTCACCACCAAGCCCCTCAACATCCATTGCTTTTCTCGATATAAAGTGCTGTATGCGACCTGTTATCTGCGTAGGACATCCTTTTTCATTAGGACAATAGTGTTTTGCATCTCCCTCCGTTCGCTCTAATTTTGTATTGCAATCTGGACAAGCATCGATATATATAGTGGGTGTAGAATTTGATGGTCTTTTTTCAAGATTTACAGCGATGATTTTTGGTATAATCTCACCTCCTTTTTCTACAAACACCGTGTCTCCTTCTCTAATATCTAATTTTTCAATTTGATCTGCATTATGCAATGACGCTCTTTTTACAGTGGTCCCTGCAAGTTGCACAGGCTGTAAGTTTGCTACAGGTGTAATTGCTCCTGTTCGCCCTACCTGATACGTTATTTCTTCTAATACGGTAGCAACTTGCTCCGCTTTAAACTTATACGCCATTGCCCATCTAGGCGCTTTTGCAGTATAACCTAACTCTTCTTGCTGCTGGAGATTATTTACCTTGATTACAACTCCATCAGTTTCATAAGGTAATTGAAATCGCTCTGTGTCCCAGTGATTCACAAAGTTAATAACCTCATCTATAGAAGTTGCTAACTTAGCCACTGATGGGACTTTAAAACCCCATTCGCTTGCCTTATTAAGCCCTTGCATTTGCGTGCTTACCGGAAGACTATTTCCTACTAAGCTATAGAGTAAACATTCTAAAGGTCGCTTTGCCACTTCTGTACTATCCTGAAGCTTTAAACTTCCAGATGCTGTATTTCTTGGATTGCGATATGGTTCTTCTCCAGCCGCTATCCTCGCTTCATTCATAGCATTAAAACCATCAAACGGTAATACAATTTCTCCTCGTATCTCAAAACTAGAAGGGTAATCTCCTTTAAGTTGAAGTGGGACACTTTTTATTGTTTTTATATTTGCCGTAACATCATCTCCCTGAAACCCATCGCCTCTTGTTACAGCCCTATTCAATGCACCATTCTCATATCTCAAACTTATAGAGGCGCCGTCATATTTAAGTTCGCATACATACTCCACCTTACCGTCAACCATCTTTTTAATACGGGTTTCCCAGTCTTCTAGGTCTTCCTTAGAATAACTGTTATCCAGCGAATACATCCTGAAGTCATGTGGTACGGTTTCAAAATTTTTCGTGACTGCCCCACCCACACGTTCGGTAGGAGAATTAGGATCATAAAACTGCGGATGTGCTCCTTCTAACAACTGAAGTTGCTTTAGTTTTTGATCAAATTCGAAGTCAGAAATGGTGGCATTGTCCAACACATAATACGTATGATTATGCTCTCTTAGCTCCTCGCGTAAGGCTATTATTTGCGTTTCTATATTCATTAAACCTGGATTATGCATTATAACTTCGTGATGAGCTATGAATAGAGGTTAAAACAAAGATAAAAAAGAAACGCTACAGCATTTAAAATACGGTAGCGTTTCCTTAATAATTTATGAACAGTTGTTAGTCGTCTAAAAACACATTGCGAACCAAAGCAGCACAAAGTACGCCCGCAATAGGCGCAACTATAAACAACCATAATTGACTTAGCGCGGCACCACCTGCAAATAATGCTGGACCTAAACTACGAGCTGGATTTACAGAAGTACACGTTATTGGTATTGCTACTAAGTGAATTAATACAAGCGCTATACCTATCGCTAATCCTGCCATTGCCGGAGAAGCATTTTTTGTTGTTATTCCAAAAATCACTAATAAAAATAAGAAGATAAATACAAATTCTGCAATTAATGCAGACGTCATATTATACTCACCAAGACAACCCTCTCCCCATCCATTACTCCCTAAGCTCCATTCTGGCATGGCAAAACCAGCTGTACCTGAAGCTATTTGATACAACACTGCAGCAGCAATTATTGCACCTATGCATTGTGCTATCACATACCCCACAGTATCTTTTACACTTAACTTACCAGCAGACAACATTGCAATAGAAATCGCTGGATTAATATGACAACCAGATATAGGGCCTATAGTATAAGCCATTGCAACTAACGCAAGACCGAAGGCTAAAGAAATACCAAGTAAGCCAATACCAGCGGGCCCCTTAGTTGACACACTAGCAATTGTTGCTGCACCGCAACCAAATAACACCAAAGCAAAAGTCCCTAGACCTTCTGCAAAATACTTTTTTTAATGAATTCATAAA
>JALZVC010000217.1 GCA_023301205.1 Flavobacteriaceae bacterium | reverse complement strand
TTAGGAAAAGCAACTAACGTTTCTTTATCTAACGGTCAGATTAATGTTTCTGGTCTTTCAAGAGGGGTTTACATTCTTAATGTAGATACTTCTGCTGGAACACTTACAGAAAAAGTTATTATCGAGTAATTAAAACTCAATAACTAAAACACTAAAGCCTCTTGCGTTGCAGGGGGTTTTTTTATGGAAAATTTTTATGCTTGACGGGAAATTCAGGTTCTTACTTAATTTAAATCAGAAAGTATATCACTAGAATAACAGTTGTAGTGTTACCACTAATATTACGTGCATTAATTGGTTTGATCTGGCAAGTTGTTACTAGAGAGCACTAATTCAACAACAGGGAGGGCTTTATTTATATACTGAAATGCCAGACTATTATAAAACTAACTTAAGTAGTAGTCAATCGCCCCTATTTCCGAAGCAAAAAAAGACCCGATATTGCTATCGAGTCTTTTATTTATTATAAGAGCTTAAATGCTTTCTAGCTATTCATTGAGATTAAGAACTCTTCATTATTACGCGTTTGCTTAAAGCGCTCGTTAATAAACTCCATAGCTTCTATAGGGTTCATATCTGCAAGATACTTGCGCATCACCCACATACGTTTAATTGTTGTGTCATCAAGTAAGATGTCATCACGACGAGTGCTAGAAGAGGTAAGGTCAATTGCAGGGAAAATACGTCTGTTAGATATTTTTCTATCTAATTGTAACTCCATATTACCAGTACCTTTAAACTCTTCAAAGATTACCTCGTCCATTTTGGATCCAGTTTCTGTTAATGCCGTGGCAATGATACTTAAAGATCCGCCATTTTCAATATTACGAGCAGCTCCAAAGAAACGCTTAGGTTTGTTTAATGCTGCCGCATCAACACCACCAGAAAGTATTTTACCACTAGCAGGTTGTACTGTATTATAAGCGCGTGCTAGACGTGTAATAGAATCTAATAAGATCACTACATCGTGGCCACACTCAACAAGACGCTTTGCTTTATCAATAACTAGGTTTGCAATACGCACGTGCTCTGATGGTTCTTTATCAAAGGTAGAGGCAATTACTTCACCTCGCACATTACGTTGCATATCTGTAACCTCTTCAGGGCGCTCATCAATGAGAAGAATGATTTGGTAAACTTCTGGGTGATTTGCTGCTATTGCATTTGCAATATCTTTTAAGAGCATCGTCTTACCTGTTTTAGGCTGCGACACAATCATACCACGTTGTCCTTTACCTATTGGTGCAAAAAGATCAATAATTCGGGTAGAGATCGTACTTTGCTTATCTGCAAGGTTAAATTTTTCTGTAGGGAATAAAGGTGTTAAATGCTCAAAAGATACGCGGTCTCTGACCACACTTGGCTTTTGACCATTGATCATATTCACTTTAATTAATGGGAAATATTTTTCTCCTTCTTTAGGGGGTCTTACTTCACCAAGAACAGTGTCACCAGATTTTAAACCAAATAGTCTAATTTGAGATTGCGATACATAAATATCATCTGGAGATGATAGGTAGTTGTAATCACTAGAACGCAAGAAACCATAACCATCTTGCATAATATCTAGTACTCCTTCACTAGAGATGATACTATCAAACTCATAATCTGGTTGTTTATAGCGATTACGGGTGTCTTTATTTCCGTTTTTTCCGGTACTACGATTATTGTTTTTATTCGGGTTGTCTCTCTGTGTATTGCGATTGTTAGACTTGTTGTCATTGTTATTTGACCTCTTGTCTTTATCATCATTGTTTTTTTGATGATTATGTCGCGGAGTTTTTGGGTTAGGACGACTGTCTTTTTTAGGCTCGTTTCTTTTAGAATCATTTCTAGAAGTTTCGTCTTTTTTAGGGCTTTCCTCTTTTTTAGAAGAGTCTACTGCTTTTTCTACAACTTCTTCTTTTTTAACTTTTTCCTGTTTGCTTTTTACTGGAGCGGCTTTACGCGGTGCTCTAGGTTTAGGTGCAGCCCTAGGTTTTGGTGTTTCTTTTGCTGGGGGAGCATCATCTGTTGCTACTACTGCTTTTACTTTGTTTGGGTTTGCTGCTTGATAATCAAGTATTTGATATACCAAGTCTAATTTTTTCATGCTTTTGTACTTAGGTACTTTTAAAGCTGAAGCAAGTTCCTGTAATTCAGGTAACTTTTTTGCTTTTAATTCTGAAATGTCTAACATCTAAAATGTGTAAATTGAATTGTTATTAGGGAGGATTCCTGAGACGGAATTTCTTTTGAAAATTATTTGAAGACTAAGTAACCTTATTTGAAGTGGTTACGATAAGTTAATGCAATAATACAATATTAATTTAAATTTCGCATTTATATTCTATTAAAGAAACGTTATTTTTGCTTTTATAATTATTTGTTCATGTTACAACGCATCCAGACTGTTTATATGATAATCGCCATTTTATTAATGGGCGCATTATACTTATGGTTTCCTGCAATAAAAGATGGAGATACGATTATTGTTGATCGTGATGAAGTGCTCGTCTTTGGCTTAATTTTTGGGTCTATGGCATTAATAATAATATCAATTTTAAGTTTTAAAAAGCGACAGCTGCAGTTTGTGCTTAACCGCTTATCAATCATATTAAACTTTGTATTACTGGGAGTTTTCGTTTACAGGGCACTAAGCATATCTGGAGAAACCTTGGTTTCTGAGAAGGGTATTGGGGTGTTGATTCCTATCATTTCTATCGTTTTTTTAGTGTTGGCTAATAAAGCCATCAAAAAGGATGAAGACCTTGTCAAATCTGTGGACCGTTTACGATAAACTATTACTTAGTATTATTAGTGCAGGACCCTTTCAGAATGCCATCTGGAAGGGTTTTTTTTGTTTCTGAAATAGTATGACATTAAAACCGCTTCGTTGAGAGAACAAAACCAATCGTTTTGCTGATTAAAAAAGAAAGAGCTAAAAAAACGAATAAGTTGTTTTTTTCTTTTACTCCCCACTATCTAGTAAACTCAATCACTTCAAGATTATCAATTTTTCCACCATCTAGGGTAAACCGGAGCATCGTTCTTACATTATGAAAACCATGAGTGCCTGCTGCGCCAGGGTTCATATGTAGTAATCCGTTTTTTTTGTCTTGCATTACTTTTAAGATGTGCGAATGTCCTGTGATATACAATTTGGGTGGGTTTGCATAAATTTCTTCTCGTACGCGTTGATTGTATTTACCGGGGTATCCGCCTATATGTGTCATCCAGACATCAACACCTTCACATATAAAACGATTGTCTAGCGGAAACTCTAATCGCGCTTTTGCATCATCGATATTACCATATACAGCTCTTAAAGGCTTATGTTTTTTTATAGCATCTGTTACTTTTAAATCTCCAATATCACCAGCGTGCCAAACCTCGTCTGCATTTTTAACATGTTTTAAAATGCGATCATCTATGTAGCTATGGGTGTCACTAAGTAGGAGTATTTTTTTCAAGAGAGAAATATAGTTTAATTGAGATGTAAAATTACATTATTTAAAGGGCTGTGCCTTCTCAATTATAGCACTTAAATGAAATTAATATTTCTACCTAAACCTTTATAAGGACATAGCATTTTGTAATTTTGTGCAAAACATAGTTTTGAGATATTTCTTAGAAATAGCATATAACGGAAAAAATTATTGCGGTTGGCAAAAACAGCCCGATGAGAATACCGTGCAACAAGAAATTGAATATTTTCTGACGACTATTTTGCAACAAGAAATTAACACTACGGGTGCAGGGAGAACAGATACAGGTGTACACGCTAGACAAATGTATGTTCACTTTGACGTTTCAGCAGCAATACAAACAACTAATTTTATTTACAGGGCAAATTCTTTTTTACCTAACGATATTAGTGTCTTAAATATTTATAAAGTTCAAGATGATGAGCACACACGATTTCATGCAATTGCGAGGGAGTATGAATATCATATTTGCACAGTAAAAGATCCATTTTCAATTGAGTCTGCCTATCAACTTAAAAATTTTCCGAATATTGATTTAATGAATGAAGCAGCAGCTTCATTACTAGCGTATACAGATTTTCAAGCTTTTAGTAAGGTAAAAACAAACGTAAAAACCTTTAATTGTACCATTACAAAAGCCCAATGGGTAGCAGAAAATAATCGATTAGTTTTTACTATTTCTGCAGATCGATTTTTACGAAATATGGTGAGGGCTATAGTAGGCACTTTACTAGATGTAGGGAGTAAAAAAATTAGTATTCTAGATTTTCAAACCGTTATTGAGGGTAAAGATAGAAGCAAAGCGGGTACTTCTGCACCGGCTCACGGCTTGTATTTAACAAAAGTAATCTATCCAGAAACCGTATCTTTGATACCTATAAAAACAACATAGATTGGCAGAATCTGGAAAAGCATTTGATCTTAAACTATTTAAACGACTTCTTGCGTATGCAAATGCCTATCGTTTAATTTTCTACTTCGTAGGTTTTGCAGCTATCGTTATGGCTGCACTATCTGCAATACGGCCTTATGTGTTAAAACTAGCCATAGACCAATCTATAATTGGCAAAGACGGTGATGGCTTGCTGTTTTTTGTGGTCATTATGCTTAGCATATTAGTGGCTTCTGTACTATTTCAATATGCATTTATTTACTACGCAAACTGGCTAGGACAACAAGTGGTTAAAGATATTAGGGTGAAGCTTTTTAAAACGATGACCAGTTTTAAAATGCAGTATTTTGACACGAGCGCAGTAGGAAGATTAACCACAAGAGCGGTTAGCGATCTCGAGACCATATCTGCCATTTTTAGTCAAGGTTTATTTATGATTATTAGTGACCTGCTTAAAATGATAGCTGTTGCAGGTGTAATGCTTTTTTTGAGTTGGAAATTGGCATTAATCGTCTTTATGATTTTACCTGTCCTTCTAATAGCAACAAGATTATTTCAGCGAGCTATGAAGGTTGCTTTTGAAGAAGTACGATTACAGGTTTCTAATTTAAATTCATTTGTACAAGAGCGGATTACAGGAATGAAAATCTTACAGATTTTTAATAGGCAAGACACAGAGTTTAGAGAATTTGAAAAAATAAATGCAAAGCATAAAAAAGCTTGGATAAAGACCGTGTGGTATAATTCAATATTCTTTCCTATTGCCGAAATGTCAAGTTCTGTAGCAATTGGTTTAGTAGTCTGGTATGGAGGCTTAAATGCAGAAGGAGGTTTAATAACTTTAGGTGTTATTTCTGCCTTTGTAGAGTTTGCGCAAGTCTTATTTAGGCCATTACGTCAAATAGCAGATAAATTCAATACGCTACAAATGGGAATGGTTGCGGCAAATCGGGTGTTTGACATTCTTGATACGCACGCTGTCATTGAAGATAAAGGTGTATTGACACTAGATAAAGCAAAAGGTAAGATAGATTTTAATGCTGTACAATTTGGGTATATTCCAGATGAGCCAGTGATTAAAGACATTTCTTTTTCTGTCCAGCAGGGTCAAACTGTTGCGATTGTAGGGGCTACGGGAGCTGGAAAATCTACGATTATCAATTTATTAAATAGATTTTATGAGATTGATGGTGGTGTCATTTCTGTAGATGATAAATCAATAAATGAATATATATTGGCTTCTTTACGTAGCCAAATAGCTGTCGTCTTACAAGATGTGTTCCTGTTTGCAGATACTATTTTCAATAATATAACGCTTAACGACCCTACTATTTCAGAAGCAGAAGTGAAAGAGGCTGCCATAGCTATTGGTGTAGATAAATTTATTGAGACTTTACCAGGTGGGTATCATTATAATGTGAAAGAGAGAGGCGCAATGCTATCTTCTGGACAGCGCCAACTTATTGCTTTTTTAAGAGCTTATGTAAGTAAACCAAGTATTTTAATACTAGATGAGGCAACTTCTAGTGTAGACAGTTATAGTGAAGAGTTGATACAAACTGCTACAGAAAAAATAACACAAGGCAGAACCTCTATTGTTATCGCTCATAGGCTTGCCACCATTAAAAAAGCAGATAAAATCATTGTGATGGAAGCGGGTAAAATTGTAGAAATGGGAACCCATAAAGAGCTTCTTGAAAAAGAAAATGGACATTATCGTAATCTTTATGAAGTCCAGTTTATGGTAGATGAGGCGATATAAAAGATAGTTTTAGTAGTCTTTCCATCTTCTATTGCTCTTTCAGTAATTAACTCTATAGTTTAGCTTAAGTCTGCCAGTAGATTTTCTTGTAATTCGTCAATACTGTCAAAAAGCGAGAAGTTCCCTTCCTTGACATAAGAGATTTGCCCGTTTTCTTCAGACACAACTAGGCAAACAGCATCTGTTTTTTCGCTCACACCTACTGCTGCTCTGTGACGTAAGCCAAACCGTAAAGGAATATTTCTATTATTAGAAACAGGAAGAATTACACGCGTGGCAGTAATCTTATTTTCTTCTACCAGCATCGCACCATCGTGTAGCGGACTGTTTTTATAAAATACAGATTCTATAATGGGTTGGTTTACCTCCATATACATTGCATCACCGGTTTCTTTAACAAAATCAAGGCTATTATTTCTTTTAATAACAATGAGCGCACCAGTCTTTTGTTTCCCCATTTTTTCGCAAGCTTTTACAATAGCGCTAACATTTGTAGTAGGGCCCTCTTCGCTGCTAAAAAGATTAAATTTTTTGAGAATTCGTTTACGGGATGAAAAATTGGTTGAACCTAACATCAATAAAAATTTCCGGATCTCTTGCTGAAATACCACAATCAATGCGAACATACCGACCCCTAGAAATCCACCAAGAATTTTACTGAGTAGTTGCATTTCGAGCACTTCTGTAAGGCGCCAAATACCGTATACAATTACTATACCAATAAAAATATTGATAGCCACAGTGCCCTTTACCAGGTTATAGATGTAGTATAATAGAATCGCGACAAGAAAAATGTCTATGACGTCGATTATTCTAATATCAAGAAAGTTCAAATGGTAGTGGTTTTAGTTGTGTTAAAAATAACTAATTTTTACAATTAGTCTGCAGATTTTAGCTTTGTTACTAGGGCGACACATTCAATAGCTTCTTTTACATCGTGAACACGTACTAAATTGGCTCCTTTTTGCAACGCTACAGTGTGAAGCGCAGAAGTCCCGTTAAGTGCTTCTTTTGCTGAAATGTCAAGCGTTTTGTAAATCATAGATTTTCTTGATAAACCTGCTAAAATAGGCACTTCAAGTGACTTTAATAATTCTAAATGGTTTAAGAGCTCAAAGCTTTGTTCTGCCGTTTTCGCAAATCCAAATCCAGGGTCTATAATGATGTCGTTGATACCTAATTTTCTTGCTTCAGAAATTTTCTGGGTAAAATAATACATCACTTCTTTTGTTATAGAATCATACTCCGCTTTAGTGTTCATATTTTGTGGTGTTCCCTTCATGTGCATCGTAATGTAAGGTACTTGTAGGGAGGCTACGGTTTTTAGCATTTGGGCATCAAGAGCACCGCTTGAGATATCATTAATCATACAGGCCCCAGCTTCAATAGCCTTATGCGCTACTTTGCTTCTAAAGGTATCGATGGATAAAAGCGCTTTGGGAAATGTTTTTAAAATTTCAGAAACAACAGGGATAACACGTTCCATTTCTTCTGCTTCTGATATGTGCGTGGCATTAGGTCTTGAGCTGTAACCGCCAACATCGAGAAAAGTGGCACCTTCAGTAAGCATTTGTTCAGCCTGCGCTAAAATAGCCGGAGTAGTAGTGGTTTTTCCGCCGTCGTAGAAAGAATCTGGAGTGACGTTAATGATGCCCATTACACGAGGTGTGGTGAGATCAATGAGCGTGCCTTTACAATTGATAGTCTGCAATTTTTAATTCTAATTAATTATAGCGAAATTTACGCAAATTCTTAGAACTCTTATGGCAGATACGTCAAAACAATATAATGAGGTAATCAATACCTGTAGGTCGCTTTTTATTAATAAGATGAAAGACTACGGGAGTGCTTGGCGTATTTTGAGATTACCATCGTTAACAGACCAGATTTTTATCAAGGCACAACGTATACGTGGATTACAACAAAACAAGGAGCAGAAAGTGGATGAAGGACAGCAGAGTGAATTTATTGGTGTGATCAACTACTGTATAATGGCGCTGGTACAACTAGAAAAAGGAGTGGTAGAACAACCTGACTTGTCTTTGGACGAGTCCATTGTTTTGTATGATGCAAAAGTAGCTATCACTAAACAGCTCATGATGGATAAAAATCATGATTATGGAGAGGCTTGGAGAGATATGCGCGTGAGTAGCTTGACAGATTTGATACTGCAAAAATTACTGCGTGTAAAACAGATAGAAGATAATCAAGGTAAAACGCTAGTAAGTGAAGGGATAGATGCTAATTATCAAGATATGATTAATTATGCTGTTTTTGCGCTTATTCATTTAGAAATACAAGCACCAAAAA
>JALZVC010000216.1 GCA_023301205.1 Flavobacteriaceae bacterium | reverse complement strand
TGTCCAATAGTCATCTCCATCATGGCTAATAAGTAAGGGAGAAACTCTCCTATCTTCTCCGTTTAATGAAAATACCGAATCATCCCAGTCTATGCCGTTGCGACTCATCGTTGATCCAGTGCTATCAAAAATAAAATCTCCATGAACCCTGTAATTACGTTGATTAAAACCAGGTTCACTTTCAACAACTGGATTTTCTGCTATACTGGCAGACGATATGACTGACCGATTAAGGTAACCAGCTCGGATAATCTCCCCTTCATGAGCAAATAAGACCGTAGCACCACCTGCACCCCCACGCGGTTTAATATCCTGCCACGTTACACCATCAGCTGAGCGTTCTCCCGAAGCAGTAACGTAATTACCATCATGAAAAGTGATTAATTCTGGTTCCTCCAACCCCTGAATACCATGAAGCCACGTAACACCGTCCGCGGACCGGGAATAACCAGTGAGATTCCTGGTAGAAACAGAGCTAGCGACGAAGAAATGCCCATTGGCAGAATCTAATGATGTGTCTGACCTAAACCGAATACCTGCTGTAGCATCTGCGTGCTCCACCCAGTTCACGCCATCGTTAGATGACAACCAATAAGGTGCCTCTGACGTATTTCTTGTCATCGCCACAAAGGTGCCATTAGTATATTCTAACCCTTCAAGCTCTTGACTGAGTCCTTTATCGATAGGGAACCATTCATCTAAATTATGAGAATAATAAACATTTCCATCAATAAGCACCGTAGCGGTCACTCCACTGGATGCAAAATCTAATATCGGCAAACCTGTAGGAAGATCCGTGATCCGATGTGTCCAGTTTTCACCATCTATACTTGTAAGAAACTGATTATACTGCGGTATGGGAACGAAATTCTCGGTCTCATTTCCATAAATGACGAGTTGGTTACCGTGTAAGCCAATACCGTGAGGGCGGCGCATTTCTAAAAAACGTCTAAACGTAAGGGAATCAACCCGCGCTCCATAGCCGAGGTAACCCTCCTCAGTGATTAGATACATCGATCCTGCGTGGGAGAGCCCTCCTAAATAGCCCATCCCATCCTTAGTTGGATAACGTCTGACCCATTCTAGTGCATCTCCAGATTGAACAGTTACTTGGAAATCACGAGTCCTCACAGATCCTTCACTGTTCGTTGCCTCAAGATGGTAAGAACCAGCATTTGACGCTGTAATATCCTCCACGCGCAGTTCCCTCACAGTAGCGCCAGCTATTGCCGACCCGTTATAGAACCACTGATAAGTGACAGGAGCCGTAGCTGTGATATCAGGTGATATAGCAAGAACGCTACCCTCTAAAATAATAGGATTGATCGGCTCAAATGCTACAACTGGTGCGAACCTTGGCGTGGAGAGCTCCCATGAAAAACTTTCCGTCTGATTCTTACTCCTCACTTCGACTGTGTAGGTTCCAAGGCTACTCTCAATCACAGGTCTAATGACTAATTCTGGATTATCCGTTGGCCATAATAGCGGAACACCGTCTTTCGACCATATATATTGAAGATTACTACCCGACGCCCCCACGTGAAATGCTTGCCTCTCTCCTATCGTGGATACTGTATCCTGCGGAGTTGAGTAAACTAGAAGCCCTCCCGCCGGAAAGCCAGAGAGTAATAGTCTACCGGACTGCCCGTCTCGAAAGCCATCAATTGCAATATGGTATGTGGTCCCCGCAATAGCATCAAAGGTGACTTCGCTACTGGTATCAAAAGGTCCCGTATCGTCATTAGACGCTACCTCTACCAGCGAGTCTCTCTCTCCTGTGTAGACAGCTAAGACACTATCATAATTCACACTTCCGACATTAATCGTAAAAGAGCCCGTCCTATCAGCGGTCCACCTTGCCCATATCGATTGGCCAATCCCCACACCGGCATGTGGTCGACTAAGCTCGAAAGGCTCGGCTGTGGCACCGCAATTGATGACCTCTTGAGTAAAAGATGAGCCTGTAAGATCAGTCGCATTATCAAACATATCGCTGGCTGGAGCAAACGAGAAACGAGCGGCCAAAATCTGCCTCACTGAAGAACGACTATCTAATGAAAAACGATATTCTTCACCCTCTTCAACATAAAATCGTAATGAACTATTTCGCTGAGGCCGCGTTCTAAAGTTATCGGCAATACGCTCAAGTCCCGTCTTCGTCTTTCCACGAAACGCCACCACCGACACATCCCCCGCTCTGGCCTGGCCACTGAACGTCAATAAACCATCCTCAGGAGCCACCCAGCGGAACCAATAACTGTGCTGGCCAGTATCTGGGGAGAATCCATCTTCATCAGCCTCACGAGTCGCCTGGCTGCTATACCAGCACCAATAATCCTGACATATGCTAACTTCATAAGGACTAATAAAGTTATCATTAGGCCCATTAGAATCTACATTAGTTAACAAGTTTAATAAATTCAGCCTACCACCACTAGCCACGCGACTCGGCACGACCGAATCCACCGAAAACCAAACCCTTTGAATAAGCTCATCAATAGAGTCATTAGGGAATCTCGCTATCGCCAGAGCCAAGGCACCAGAAACATGCGGTGCAGCCATAGATGTCCCACTCATATACCGATACGCGCTATCTGACTCTATACCACAAGACCAAACCGCCGCTCCTGGCGCAGCAAGATCAACAGTGCTAAAGCCAAAGTTAGAGAAATTTGATAATGAGTCATTA
>JALZVC010000215.1 GCA_023301205.1 Flavobacteriaceae bacterium | reverse complement strand
GTATTAGTTCCCTTCATAGAAAAACCATATCCGGGCTGTACTCCATCAGATCCTCCTACAAATTGCCAACCTGCAGATTCACTAGGGTGTCTGTATAACCAAGTAGTAGAAATGTAAAGCAAATCTGCAGAAGATGAACCTCCCAAAACAGGAGTAAACATCGTCGACCCAATGTCTGTAGGTAGTAGCGAATTATCATCACTAACATTAAGTCGCAAAGGACCATTCATTGTATTCCCAGCGCCACCTGCATTAAGACCTACAGGTGAAGACCAAAAGTTGTAATCATATTGATCTGCATTTGTTGTTTGATAAACTGAGAGTATACCATTACCAGAGTTACTGGCTGCTGTACCACCTTGAAAAAGTTGAGAGTTTCCTCTCAAATAAATACTTGCCTCAAAAGGGCCAGCTGCATTTTTTTCAAGTTCAATATCGTCTTCGACATATATTTGTATGTCGTTAACATATACAAAAGAAGGATTACCTCCAGAAGTAGGTTTTACATATAATTGAGCAATTGCACTTACAGATATAAGTAGTATCGCTGCATTAAGTAGTAGGCTTTTCATACTGTTTAATTTTGTTAAAACACAGATTTGGGCTTGTGTTTTAATGTTAACGGTGTAAAAGTAATATATTTTTTTAAAATAACACGTGTAACAAGCTTAAAATTAAGGGTTTTTTTAAAAATCATTGTTTACATTTGTTACTAATTTAAACATAAATTACAAGAAATATCCTACTTTAATATGCAGATAAACGATAAAATAAGTGTCTTAGACGAAAATATAATTGGAGTAATTGTTCAAATTACAGATGATATTGTGACAATTCTTTGTGATGATGGATTTGAAATGGATTTTGAATCATCTCAAATAGTTGTAATGGATAATTTATTATCTAAAAATGCTTTTGCTAAAGTTTCTTCACGAGAAGTGCTTCAAGCAAAACAAGAAACAGTTAAAAAGAAATCACTAAGAATAAAACCAAAAGAAAGAGTAAAGCCAGCCATGGAGGTAGATTTACATATCCATCAATTGGTACCCACAGAAAGAGGAATGTCTGCTCACGATAAATTGAACATACAAGTAGATACGGCAAAACGTCAATTAGAATTTGCCATATCAAAAAAAATACAGCGTCTCGTTTTTATTCACGGAGTAGGAGAGGGCGTGTTGCGAGCAGAATTAGAATATCTTTTTAGGCGATATGATAACGTTATCTATGAAGATGCAGATTTTCAAAAGTATGGACGTGGCGCTACAATGCTCTTTATAAGTCAAAACCCTAAATAATTGTACTTAAAATTCTGGAGTTAGTTGAACCGTTTCGTTAATTACATTTAATATACCACCTAAATCTAGAGTCTCTTGTGTATTCATCTCTTCGCCGTTGAAGAATCTCACATTAAAAAGAATCACATCAACACCAGCGTTACGATTGTAAGTATGTAAGATAAACTCTTGGTTATTAAAGCCAGGAATAGCTACATTCATATTAAGAAAATCAGGGATTCCACTGCTTTGGTCATTAACATCGTCAATCGGACTTAAATTACCATCTGTGCTTTCGTTTCTAGTTAAGACACCGTCACCATCATCATCTGGATCTAAATAATCTGGTATACCATCCTGGTCAGTATCTCTAAAGGTTTCATCGTTGTTGTTAGTAAAAAGTTCAAGAATGGTAGGTACATTATCACCATCATCATCAAAATCAAAATAATCTGGAATTCCATCTTCGTCGGTATCTAATAGTAAACCAGTATTTTTATCAATCACTAATTCTAGTACTTCAGGTACATTATCTTCATCATCTAAAACTAGATTATTTGTTAATCGTGCTATTCCGCTTTCTGCACGAAATTCATCAGTTACCTCTGGTGTCGATGGTGGCACGCTACTACAAAAATAGGAGGCATCTATTGGACCATTAAAATTTCGGAACGTGACAAAATTAGTAGCAGATAAATTGATGTCTGAAATTTCTTCTTGCAAGAAAATTTCCGAAGTGCCCATTATATTTAATGCTATAGCTTCTTGAGTAGCTTCGTTTATTTTGAAAAACACCAAATCAGACCCTCCACTACAAAAGTTTAAGTCTTGATTCTCAAAATTAAATTCGGTAAAAATAATATCACCGTCATCACAAGAAGATAATATGCCAAGAATAACTGCGGAAATGAGCCAGATTTTAATTTTCATGATGTCCATTTAATATAGAAGGTGAAAGTAACAATTTTATTGTACAGCTCCTTTTAATGAGCCAAAAAAATGATGTACTTTTACAGCATATGAAAACAGTTTATTTTGATAGCGCGGCTACAACGCAACTAAGAAAAGAGGTAATTGACTGTATGACAGACTCTTTGAAAAATGATTTTGGGAATCCTTCATCTACGCACGCGTATGGAAGATCTTCTAAAACATTAATAGAATCTGCACGAAAAGAAATCGCTGCATTACTTAATGTAACGGCAGGCGAAATTGTTTTTACTTCTGGCGGTACAGAAGCAGATAATCTTGCCATAAACAGTAGCGTACGAGATCTTGGTGTAACAAGAATTATTACGAGTAAAATAGAACATCATGCCGTTTTACATACAGTAAACGCGCTAGTGAAACAAAACAACATAAAGGTGGATTATGTAGCGCTCAACGACTGCGGTCACGTAATTTTAGAGTCTTTAAGAACATTATTAGCTTCCTCAGACGATAAAACCTTAGTAAGCCTCATGCACGTAAATAATGAAGTAGGTAATATACTTGACATTGCTGGAGTTGGAGCATTGTGTAAAGAATACGATGCCTTGTTTCATAGTGATACGGTACAATCTGTAGGTCATTTTAAATTAGATCTTCAAGAAATAAACATTGATTTTCTTGCAGTAGCGGCACATAAGTTTCACGGACCCAAAGGAGTAGGGTTTGCTTTTGTTAGGAAAAACTCTGGCTTAGGACCTCTTATTTTTGGGGGATCTCAAGAACGAGGATTAAGAGCAGGAACAGAGCCCGTTCATAACATTTTAGGAATGAATGAAGCA
>JALZVC010000214.1 GCA_023301205.1 Flavobacteriaceae bacterium | reverse complement strand
TTGACTTCGCTAAAATTATTTTTTAGAATTCGTAAAATCGAAGCTTCAGCGAAGCTAATTTTGTAATTTGATTTGGGACAGAGTGAAATTTTTACTTCAATTTTTCTTTTATTCTATCTAAAATTTTCTTTAAAATGTACTGAAACAGCAGCCTGAGTTTCGGCGCTAGGCACAGGTATTCTTGATTCAAGAGCGCTTATTTCTCAAATTGATGAATAGCTTCACGATTTCCATTTATCAATAGTATAGTGAAAATGAGAGCGCGAGGTCGAGGTAAATTCTCTCTGCTAGATTTAACCTGCCCTGAGTATAGTAAAAGAGGGGTAGTAGCAAAGTGGAATTTTAATTGTATCACAGATTTTTTTAAAAAGCGATAACATTTTCAGAAACATAAAAAAGCCCTGCAGCTTATTGCTACAGGGCTTATGTATTTAATGACTGTCTTGTGTTATTTTACAATAGATACGTCAATTCTTCTGTTTTTTGCTCTTCCTTCTGGAGTTTCATTTTCTGCAATAGGAGCAATAGATCCCATTCCTTTAGTAGCTACTCTTGAAACATCAATTCCTTTTTCTACTAATTTATTTTTAACTGATAATGCTCTACTAGCTGATAATTTATTGTTTCCTTCAACAGATCCAGTGTTATCTGTGTGACCTCTAAAAAGAAATTTTACATTAGGATACGCTTTCATAATAGCCGCTACATTTTCAATCTGGTTAATAGAATCGTCACTTAATGATGAAGAACCAGTGTTAAAGTATAATCTATCAAAAGCATAATATTTTCCAGCTTCCATTTTTCCGTCTTTCATGAAGTTTAATAAGTTGTCTTCAAAACCACCTTCAGGAATATTTAATTTTGTTCCGTTTGGCAAGTCAGCACTAAAAAACTTTCCTATTATATCGCCAAAAGCATTTACCATATTACCAGAAGCATCTTTAATACCACCAGCAACTGATGTAATTGCATTTCCGGCAGCGTTTACTGCGTTACCTGCAGCATCTACAGCATTTCCTGTCGCATCTACAACGGTACCAACTGCATTTCCAGCTGCGTCTACTGCGTTTCCTGCCGCATCTACAGCAGAATTACCTGCATCAGTTACTGTTCCAGTTGTTTCGCTAGCCGCATCAGTTACGTTATCTAATAAGCTTTTATCGCTATCACATCCTCTTAGTAAAAAGAAAAGAAATAATAAAGCTAAAAGACCAATTGCCCAAGGCAAGATTTTTTTAATTGATGAACCACCAGCTTTTGCTGCTCCAGTAGCTGCGCTTGCTACTTTATCAGCGCCACCAAGGGCTGCTTTACCTGCATTACCAGCTAAACCTGCTGCTGCGCCTGCAACTTTACCAGCACCGCCTAAAGCGGCTTTACCTGCATCACCGGCTAAACCTGCTGCACCACCAACTACTTTTCCTGCTCCATCTAGTGCAGCTTTTCCTGTGTCACCAACAAGACCTAACGCACCACCTGCTAAATCTCCTAACTTACCTGATATGCCAGAAAAAGAGGCAAGACCAAGTAATGATGTTAAACCTGCAGGAGCAAATTTATCTAAAAAGCTACCTTGGTTAGATAATAAGCCAACAAATGACCCTAAATCTGAACTTTCTGCTTTTTGCTTTCCTAATACTCCACCAATCATAGAACCAGCGACACTCAATAATGATGAAGATTTTTCTTTTTCTATACCCGATAAAGAACTTACCATATCTATAACGCCAGTTGCTTTATCGCCTAATGCTATTGTCACTAAATCTTGTCCTTTAGACAATAAGCCTTCAGACTCTACCGAATCAGCATTTAAATTAGCTAATCCAGATAATTCACTTCCGTCTCCTAACATATCAAATATAGATGCTGCACCATCTTCACTAGACGCTTTATCCATAATACCACCTAACAGTGCAGGTGCTGCTGCCATTAAACCTTTGGTTATTGAGCTAGAATCATCGCCACCTCCAATTAATCCAGTTACTTTTTCAAGTACACCATCTGTTAATTGTTCTTTAAATAAATCGAGTAAATTAATTGCCATTTCTATTTTGTTTTTAATTAGTATTATTACAAATGTATATTTTTTATCTCCTACACTAATTATCTCGATAATGGTATTCTATATAAAGTGATTATTATACGTTTAAATACCTAGTGGATTTGTAAATAGAGGTAATATGTCCTAGTAATATTGTTATTATCGGTAAATAATTGCTTAAAACCTAAAATTGAAAGTGCTGTGTAGGAATTAAAAGCGAAGTGGCTTTAAACGGTAATTGTGATTTACTCATTAAAAGATTTTTTAGTTTTATTACAATTAACCAAGAGCAGGCAAAATGACAATAGCACTATTTTTAGAAGAACAGGAATAAACTGCTGGTCTTTTTGCGCACATTAAAAATAATAAATTAATGAACAACCAGATAGATTTATTTAGTCAAACAGATCTGTTTTCAACAACCGAAATTCGAAAAACGGAATTTGAGTTGCCAGGAGCAGCTATTACTTTTTTTGAGAACTTTTTAAGCATAGAAGAAAGTAACAAGCTTTATAAGAGCTTGCTTGAGAACACAATTTGGGAACAGGACCAAATGACTATTTATGGTAAGAACGTTAATTTGCCGCGATTAACTTCTTGGTATGGCACTGTTGATAAAACATTTGCTTATGCAGGGAGTGAGGATAAAATGCATCCTTGGAGCGCAGATTTACTATTAATTAAAGAACGCATAGAACAAGAAGTAGCCATAAAGTTTACTCGATGTTTACTCAACTATTATAGAGACGGGAATGATAGCGTAGACTGGCACCAAGATTATGAAGGTGCGCACCGTAAAAACACTATTATTGCTTCTGTATCATTTGGAGCAACAAGACCATTTCAATTAAAACATGTTACGCGTAAAGATTTAAGCCGTAAAGACATTCTGTTAACCCACGGTAGTTTATTGCTAATGAAAGGCGCTACACAAGAAAACTGGAAACACAAAATTCCGAAAACTACTAAGAAAATTCTCCCAAGGATAAATCTAACATTTAGATGGATTGAATAAATTTAAATGTGAGAAAACGCTACAATCATTTAATAAAAACAAAAACCCTTCTTACTCCGCAATAGGTGCTTCCATACAATGATCGGGTATCCCAAAGCCATCAATTAATACGCCTATATGTGGACGTAATTCTGTAGAAAGTCGTTCTACACGTTGACGCATTGCTTTAGATTTTGTTCCACTAATATAGCCTTGTTCTAAATACCAAGAAGCGTCTTTTCGTAATTCATGCAAGGCATATAAAGTGCCTAACTTTTGAAATAACGTTCTGTTCTTTTCATCTTCTATGGTAGCTGTAAAGTTTATAAAGGTATTATAGGCCAGTTCTACACTATACGCTTTCCCTAGTTCTAATAAATGTGTTTGCACCTTTAAAAATGCTTGATAAGAAGGGATTCCTTTTTTCACATAACCCCGTATGCGCATTGCAATGGTATAGGTGAGTCTTCTGGTACGGTAATTAAAAGCATCTGTATGAAAGGTTGTACTGTATAAATGATCTGCATCTACATTATTCGTGTAAGCAGGGTTAATGCTTGTTAATGTATCTCCAATTCTTGCTCCTAATAACTTAAGTACCGCAGTAAAACCAGCACTATTAAATTCAGATTTAAAATCTGATAAGACCCCCTTTGCTGCTAATTGTAATAATACATGGTTATCTCCCTCAAATGTGGTGAAAATATCTACGTCTCCTTTTAGATCTGCAATTTGATTTTCCATCAAATATCCTTTACCACCACAAGCTTCTCGGCATTCTTGTATCGTATCATTTGCAAACCAAGTGATAATAGATTTAAGTCCGGCAGCTTGCGTTTCTACTTCGCGTTTGTCTGTTATTGACGTGTCACTATACAGTTTCATCATGTGTGTGAGTGTAATATCATACACATAACAGCTTGCAATGGATGGAGTTAACCGTAATTGATGGCTTGGGTAATCCATTAACAAATCTTCTTGAATTTTTATACTGTCATTAAATTGTCTTCTTTTAAGTGCGTGTTTTACTGCAATAGCCAAGGCTTTTTTAGCGCCACCAAGTCCTGCACGGGCCACACAAATTCTACCACCCACCAAGGTGCCTAACATGGTGAAGAATCGTTTACTCGGGTTTTCTATATCAGAATGATAGTTTCCTTTAGCAGTAATATCACCGTATTTATTTAGTAAATTTTCCCTTGGTACGCGTACTTGATGAAACCATATCTTACCATTATCTACACCATTAAGCCCTAGTTTATAGCCATTATCTTCTATCGTAACGCCCGGCATTAGGTTGTGATCTGCATCACGAATGGTCACCAAAATAGCGTGAACGCCTTGGTTTTTCCCTTTCACAATTAATTGTGCAAATACAGAAGCCATGGTCGAGTCTAGCGCATTTCCTATATATTCTTTGTTATCATTTTCTCCTGGAGTGTGTATAATGATGCTGTCTGTTTCTTTATCATACGTTGCCGTTGTTTTAACGCCTCTTACATTAGATCCATGTCCAGTTTCTGTCATCGCAAAACAACCTAAAATAGTGGTTTTACCGGTTTCAGAGAGGTATTTATCGTGATGTGATTTTGTACCTAATTTTTGAATACTCCCTCCAAAAAGCCCAAACTGTACCCCAAACTTTACAGCCATACTACCATCTACATACATCATATTCTCAAATACTGCGGCATAAGCTGGCATATTATCTGTCCCGCCATAAACCTCAGAATACCCCATAGCGCCATATCCTTCTTTGGCCAAAAATTGTACTTGTTTTAACACATGTGCTCTAAAAGATTCTTTATCTCTTCTTAACGACCACTTAAAAATAGGGTCACCTAATACGTTTCTAAAAGCATCTACAACAGGTGCGTGTTCCCCTTTTAATATGTTATCAAGTTCTAATGGACTATACAAATTAGAAATCGCTTCTTTTACAACTGCTATTTCAAATAAGTGGTTGTAATGGTTGGGTTGAATACCAAGGTTAATCTCAATGTCTTTTAAATGTTCATTAAACGGACAGTCTGCAAAATGATGACAAATCATTTTCTGACTAAAGGTAGCTAGGGGATAGGTATCACTTTCTAACAACTTGATGCCCGAATTAGAAATCACCTTTCTCCAATGCTTAAGCTCGGTATAGGTCGGTGGCGTCTTTTTATCTAGGTATTTTATAAGATAGGTTTGATCTTCTTTTGTAAGTGTTTCATCGTGCTCGATCGCATTTTTCACTACGGAAATCTCAGAATAAGACAATAAATCGTCAGACCATATCACATAAAAGAAAGGGATGTATTGTAAAATACCAGGAGTGTATTGTTTTGTTTGCATTGGATGAAATTACGGAAAATAGGGGGAGTATGGAACTTTAAAAATGTTAAATACATAGGCAACGCTAAAACTTAAAAATAGAATCCCTATTACCGAAAACCAAAAGTCATCGAAACCTAAATATTTTATACGTTTCTCTTTGTTTAAAAGCATTTTAATTGAGTTGTTTTCTTGTTTTTAAACTTAAGAATAATATGATAAAGTATCGAGTCAAATATCTAACCTTTACTTGGTTTATAGAATTACTTTCAGTTCAATCATCGTTAATTTTGGTTGAATTGTAAAAATCACGAATAATGGGAACCACAACTCAATTTTGAAGAATTTTTCACCAATAAATATATAGAATATTTAACAAAATGTACCAAGTATTTTATGTAAAAACACAGAAAAGAATAAGAACGTTTTATTAATTTTGTGCTTCATATATTGAGCTTAAACTACAAAATTTGTTAGAGAAAAGACGTCAAGTACCCCAAGAACAATTTACAGCTATTGATTATTTCATTTACTGTCTTGAAGCGGTTGACGATGTTGAAGTGGAGCACGTTTCCGAAGTACAAAAAAGTCTAGAACAATTGGTCGAGCAATACGGTGTAGCCAGTATTTATAAAACCTGTGACACAATAGAAGGGCTAGTGGATAGCTTGAATGCATTGATCTTAGATGACCATAATTTTAAAGAGTATGAGATCATCTACTTGATTATGGAAGGGGAAGCAAACAGTATTTGTTTAAATGATTACTACTATAGTTTACAAGAAATTGCAGAGATTTTTGAAGGAAGATTAACAGGGAAAATTTTGCATTTTTCTAATGCAAAAGTGCTAGATTTAGACCAAGAAGAGGCGCAATACTTTTTAGATATCACTGGCGCAAAAGGTGTTTCTGGCTACGGAAATGCATATAATGGAATCACTAGCTCAAATCTTGATAAAGCATTCTTTAACTTATTTAAAGAAGATGAGAACATGTTAGTCGTAGTAGAAGAACTGCATCAAAAACATTACACCGCTTGTAAACTACTTGACTTTAGATTGTATTATTAGCTAAAAGTTTATAGGGTAAGAGGATAAGTTTTCGCAGACTTAAAAAGAGCCATCTGTTTTAACTATTGGTATTGCCTTTATTATTTGAACTTAGTGTTAAAAAAACCTCTATTCCTTTAACTTATACAGTTAATGGAATAGAGGTTAGTTACACATCTAACTTAGGATACAATAGAGTGACCAGATTTACTTATTTTTCATAAAAGAACGAATCTTTTCTATAATTTCATTTCCATCTTCTTCTAAGGCAAAATGTCCCGTATTATAAATATTATAATCGATGTTTTTCACATCTTTTTTAAAGGCTTCAGCTCCGCTTTCAGGAAAGAAAGCATCATTTTTACCCCAAACTATTAATAATGGTGGTTGATTGTCTCTCAAATACTTTTGCCATTGCGGGTACAGTTTTATGTTATTTTGATAGTCATAAAACAAATCAATATTAACAGCATGTGCATTTGGTCTAGAAAGTCTTAAAAAGTCTAAATTCCACGTGTCAGGGTTAATGTTTTCTACATTTCTAACCCCATGCGTATATTGCCATTTTAAACCGTCTAAAGAAAAAACAGGTAGTAAAGCTTTTTCTGTATCTGCATTCCTGTCTTTCCAGAGAGGCCTAACACCTTCCCAACCAGTACCTAATCCTTCTTCATAGACATTACCGTTTTGGGTTATAATAGCAGTAATTTTTTCGGGATGCGCAGTTGCAATTCTAAAACCAATAGGAGCGCCATAATCTTGTATCATTAATGCAAACGAGTTTATTTTCTTTTTCTCAAGAAAAGCATCAATGGTTGCAGCTATGTTATCAAATGTATACTCATAAACTTTTGAATCGGGAAAATCACTGTTACCAAATCCTGGGTAATCTGGCGCTATTAAATGATACTCACTTGAAAGTTGATCTAATACTTTTCTGTATTGGTGAGAAGAGGAGGGAAAACCATGTAATAATATGATAGTTTCGTTTTCATGATTACCAGCTTCTCTATACGCTATATTTACTCCATTTACTTCTATAGTTTTATACTTAATAGTTGTTTTCACTTGTTCTACGATATCCCTTACAGAAACATCTCCATTTGCTTGTTTTTTGTTTCCACAGGAAACTAAAATTAAGGCTGTGGCTACTATGATACAAGTTTTTTTCATTGTTT
>JALZVC010000213.1 GCA_023301205.1 Flavobacteriaceae bacterium | reverse complement strand
GGTATAGATCGTGACTTTAAAATTAAACTGGAAGAAATATTATTAAACCAGACAAGCTTAGACTTGGTTACTAGTGACGGAGACCTTATCTATGAAGGTGAAATTGTAGATTATTACTTCGCCCCCATAACAGCAACATCCCAAAGTACGGCAGCAGAAAATCGCTTAACAGTAAGCGTTAATGTTCGGTTTTATGACACAAAAATGCCTGACAATGATTTTGAACAACGCTTCTCTTTTTTTGTTGATTTCCCAGGAACTAATCAATTAATTGGAGCTTCTTTAGACTCGGCATTAGATGAGATTTTTGAACGTATTACGCAAGATATTTTTAATCAATCGCTCGCAAAATGGTAAGCTGTGAATAAAGAAACATACACATATCTATTAGCAAATCCGCAACAGATAGACAAAGAGCACTTAGGCGACCTCTCTATTATCATTGACACCTACCCCTATTTTCAATCTGCTAGAGCATTACAGCTAAAAGCTTTTAAAAAAGAAAATAGCTTTTTATATAACGATGCTTTAAAGAAAACCGCGGCATACACTACAGATCGCGACGTTTTATTCTCTTACATCACTTCTACAGAATTTGTGCAAGATCAAATATCTCAAGCCATCATTGCGCATGACTCAAGATGGAACGATATAGACGTGGTGCATCAAGATGTGACCGAAGAAGTAGGTCTTGCTATAGATCGTGAGATCAAGGAAGAACTTAAAAAGGCCAATGCGATACTAGACCCTCATCTTTTTGAAAAGAAAAAAGAAGACGTCTTAGCCATCCTAAATAATGTAGATGATACTTCGGAAATAGAAAACACGGACACTGCTGCTATAGAAGAAACAACAATCACTATAGCAGAGAATACTCCTATTCCCTTTGGCAAAGATGACACACATTCTTTTACCGAATGGTTAACACTTTCAAAAGTAGCACCTCTTGAAAAAAAAGAATTGGTTTTAAGCAAGCCTATTTCAGAAGAAAAAGAAGTAGAAAATGAACAAATAAAAGAAGCAGAAAACAAGACTAAAAAGTTTCAGCAGATAGAAAAGTTCATACAAGAGCGACCTAAGATAGTCCCAAAACCAAAAGATGAAGTTCTCCCACAACTAACCATAGCAGACAGCGGAAGTCCAAAATCCTTGATGACAGAGACTTTAGCCAAGGTTTACTTGCAACAAAAAAAGTATGATAAGGCTATACAAGCATATAAAATATTAATTTTGAAATATCCCGAAAAAAGTGGTTTCTTTGCAGACCAAATTCGGGCGATAAAAAAATTAGATAAAAAACAACAACAATGAGTACGTTTACGATATTTTTAGTTTTGATCATTCTTGTAGCATTTTTGCTAGTGATAGTTATAATGGTACAAAATCCTAAGGGAGGCGGATTATCTTCTTCTTTTGGCGGTGGCGGCACACAACAAATGGGTGGTGTACAGAAAACCACAGATTTTCTTGACAAGAGTACATGGACTTTGTCTATTATCTTAATTGCATTAATCTTGTTATCAAACATACCATTATTGGGTACAGCAGATAACTCTGGCGAATCAAGAACCTTAGACACAAATCAAATTGAGAACACACTTCCTGCTAGCCAGGATGCAACGCTCCCTACTTTAAACGACAACACGAATAGTCCAGTCAATTAAAAACTATTTTTACACATTATTTAAATGCCAGCTTATGACAAGCTGGCATTTTTCATTTGCAGAAAGTTCATTTTGACAGTTTATCAGCGTTGGCATACTTTCTGCCTACTTGAAGCTAATCAATTAACAATAAGATTCCTGTAATGCAAAATTCTAGGGATTAATATTAACAAGATTTCCGTCTTTTCGGAAATGAAAAAATAATTAATTTATGAGTTTAAAAATTCAACCTCTTTCAGACAGAGTAGTCGTAGAGCCTCAACCAGCCGAAACGAAAACTGCCTCTGGATTATTTATACCAGATAGTGCAAAAGAAAAGCCGCAACAAGGAAAAGTAGCCGCAGTGGGCAAAGGAAAAGAAGATCATAAAATGACCGTAAAAGTAGGCGATACCGTATTATATGGTAAATATGCTGGTACAGAGTTGAAGCTTGAAGGTAATGATTACCTGATAATGCGTGAGGAAGATATACTTGCGATAGTATAGATGTAATTGCACCTAAATTAAAAAAACAACGAATTCCAAAATAGTCAACTCTAAAGCACTATAACGATGTCAGGTTGAGCGCAGTCGAAACCCGACAATATGATCTAGATCTGACGTTACAGCTATTTTATTTATAGAGGACTAAACAATTAACAAGATTCCCACCTACGTGGGAATGACAAAATTAAAATTTTGACATGGCAAAAGATATAAAATTTGACTTAGAAGCCCGCGACGGGATAAAGCGTGGTGTTGATGCATTAGCAAATGCAGTAAAAGTAACTTTAGGTCCTAAAGGGCGTAATGTAATTATTAGTAAATCATTTGGTGCACCACAAGTAACTAAAGATGGTGTAACTGTAGCAAAAGAAATTGAGCTAGAAGATCCATTAGAAAATATGGGCGCACAAATGGTAAAAGAAGTTGCTAGCAAAACCAATGACCTTGCTGGTGATGGTACAACAACTGCGACTGTTCTTGCACAAGCGATTGTAAAAGAAGGTCTAAAAAATGTTGCGGCTGGTGCAAACCCAATGGACTTAAAAAGAGGAATTGACAAAGCAGTAGAAGCTATTGTAAAAGATCTAGAAAAGCAATCTACCAAGGTAGGTAATGACAGTGATAAAATTAAACAAGTTGCCTCTATCTCTGCTAATAATGATGACCAGATAGGTGATCTAATTGCACAAGCTTTTGGTAAAGTAGGAAAAGAAGGAGTGATTACGGTTGAGGAAGCCAAAGGAACAGACACTTATGTAGATGTAGTTGAAGGAATGCAGTTTGACAGAGGTTTTTTATCACCTTATTTTGTTACAAATAGCGAAAAAATGACTACGGAGCTTGAGAATCCTATGATTCTATTATGCGACAAGAAGATTTCTTCTATGAAAGATATTCTTCCTATTCTAGAACCTGTTGCGCAACAAGGAAAGTCTTTATTAATTATAGCGGAAGACCTAGATGGAGAAGCGCTAGCCACTTTAGTGGTAAACAAACTAAGAGGTTCTCTTAAAATAGCTGCAGTAAAAGCACCAGGTTTTGGTGACCGTAGAAAAGCAATGCTAGAAGATATTGCCATCTTAACTGGTGGTACTGTAATCTCTGAAGAAAGAGGATTTACACTAGAAAATGCGACGTTAGAGATGCTTGGTACCGCAGAAACAGTGACTATTGACAAAGACAATACAACTATTGTAAACGGTGCTGGTAAAAAGAATGACATCAAAACGCGCGTTGGTCAAATTAAATCTCAGATTGACACTACAACAAGTGATTATGATAAAGAAAAGTTACAAGAACGCCTAGCTAAGTTAGCTGGTGGTGTAGCTGTACTTTATGTAGGTGCTGCCTCTGAGGTAGAAATGAAAGAAAAGAAAGATCGTGTAGATGACGCACTTCACGCAACGAGAGCTGCCGTAGAAGAAGGTATTGTTGCTGGTGGTGGTGTAGCCTTAGTACGTGCAAAAGCAGTATTAAGCAAAATTACAACAGATCATATAGATGAGACTACTGGTGTGCAAATTGTAGCAAGAGCTATTGAAGCACCTTTACGCACTATTGTAGAGAATGCAGGTGGAGAAGGCAGTGTTGTAATAAGCAAAGTAGCTGAAGGCAAAAAGAGCTTTGGGTACGACGCTAAAAGCGAACAATACGTAGATATGATAAAAGCGGGTATTATTGATCCTAAAAAAGTAACACGTATTGCATTAGAAAATGCCGCATCTGTTGCAGGAATGATTCTTACTACAGAATGTGCTTTAATTGACATCAAAGAAGATGCCCCAGCTATGCCACCTATGGGCGGCGGGATGCCAGGGATGATGTAAGTTAGCAATTAGCAATTAGCAATTAGCAATTAGCAATTAGCAATTAGCAATTAGCAATTAGCAATTAGCAATTAGCAATTAGCAATTAGCAATTAGCAAT
>JALZVC010000212.1 GCA_023301205.1 Flavobacteriaceae bacterium | reverse complement strand
CTCGATGCAAATATACTAGGTATTTGTTAGAGTTCTAATTTATTTGATGAAAACCTTAGGTTTTCAAACTTCCTCTTCGTACTTGACAAGCCTCTGATAATTAGACTCAAAGAGATTAAAATTACTATTTCCATCAGAGCGCACTATTATTAGATTAGTAGCACTAGAAAAATCAACCAAAGAGATTTCAGAAACGCTTTCTATTTCAATCCGTACCGTGGAAAACACAGAGCTAACATTATTAATAAACTCAATATTGACAAAGGAATAGACGCCCTTTCTTCTTGGGCAAAAGAAAACAAAGCAACAATATTACCTTGAACACTTTATACCTTTCTCAATAATCACTTTACGTAGTTAAAGTTGAACTATTTACTGTAAACTACGATATCAAATGAATTAATCATTTCTATATTTTTCAGTAAAATTAAAGCGATTTAAAAATACTGTATAATTACAAAGTGATTGTCGCCTACAGTAATCGGTCTTGAATAGACTCATGAGACGGATTTTTTCTTTTTAAAGAATTTGTTCGCTGTAAACAAAGCAAATTTAATTTTCACTATTTTTACACTCCACAAATTAATACAAATGCAATACAAAAGAATCTTACTTAAACTTTCTGGTGAAGCCCTAATGGGAAACCGTCAATATGGTATTGATCCAGAAAGACTCCAAGAATATGCACAAGACATTAAAGCAATTATAGCAACAGGTGTTGAGGTCGCTATCGTTATAGGTGGAGGTAATATATTTAGAGGTGTTGCTGGCGCAAGCAAGGGTATGGATCGTGTGCAGGGAGACCATATGGGAATGCTTGCTACCGTTATTAACGGTCTTGCTTTACAGAGCGCTCTAGAAAATGAAGACATCCCAGTACGGCTGCAAAGTGCTATTAAAATTAATGAAGTGGCAGAGCCATTTATAAGACGCAAAGCAATGCGTCATCTAGAAAAAGGACGTGTAGTAATTTTTGGCGGAGGCACCGGTAACCCATATTTCACGACAGATAGTGCCGCGGTATTAAGAGCAATAGAAATAAAGGCAGATGTTATATTAAAAGGAACACGCGTAGATGGAATCTACACGAGTGATCCAGAAAAAAATAGTGACGCCACTAAGTTTGACACCATTAGTTTTGATGATGTTTTACGCAAGGGATTAAAAGTAATGGATACTACAGCCTTTACACTAAGTCAAGAAAATGAGTTGCCAATCATTGTATTTGACATGAACACTAGAGGAAACTTAATGAAAGTAGTAATGGGAGAGCAAATAGGAACAAAAGTGAATTTATAATTACTTCTGAAATTTTAAGATATTTTTAGAATCTTGTTTCCCTTTAAATTGTTAATTTTCAATTAGATTAAAATTCTTATTTTTGAATAGCGATTAGCAAATAATTAGTATTTCCGAAGCATGACTGTATAAGAAATACGTTTTTACGGAAATCAAATAAATAGTTACCCGTCTATACGGGCATTAAAAATGGAAGACGAAATTGAATTTATTATAGACAGTTGTAAAGAGGCAATGAATAATGCCTTATCGCATTTAGAAAAGAAATTTGCAAACATTAGAGCAGGTAAAGCCTCCCCATCAATGGTAGGAAGTGTTATGGTTGATTATTATGGTAGCCAAACACCATTAAGCCAAGTGGCCAATGTGAATACGCCAGATGGAATGACGATTACAATTGCTCCTTGGGAAAAAGGACTTATCCCAGATATTGAAAAAGGAATTCACTTAGCTAATCTTGGGTTCAACCCAATGAATAATGGTGAGAGTGTAATAATAAACGTGCCGCCATTAACAGAAGAACGTCGTCGTGATCTAGCAAAACAAGCCAAAGCAGAAGCAGAAGAATCTAAGATTGGCGTGCGTAATGATCGTAAAAACGCTAACAACGACATAAAAAATCTTGATATTAGTGATGATTTAAAAGCAAATCTTGAAGCAGATGTGCAAGCAATGACAGACAAGCACATTGCTAAAATTGAAGAATTCTTCTCTACAAAAGAGAAAGAAATAATGACAATATAGTCGTAATACGGTAAACAAAATAGATAGGCCTTTTGAGTGGTCGCTTTCTATTCATCTTTGATTCCAGAAATGAATCCCTGACATTTTGATGAACAAATTACGTTTCATTTTATTCCTGTTTTTACCGCTTATAAGCGTGGCTCAAACAGCTCCTAATCCCACCACTCATGAAACATCTAAACCACTTAAAGAAAAAAAAATAAGCCCACTTAATACTGGATTTTATCCTATTAGTTTTTTTGATGTTGATCTAAAATACCTTGTTAAATACAATAATCAAGAAGGACTTCGCCTGGGAATTGGCGGTATAACTAATGACAAGCTCTCCGAAAATTTTAAGATAAATGGCTATGTGGCTTACGGCACCAAAGATGGGGTGTTTAAAAACAGCTTAGGTGGTAGTTTACGCTTAAATCGCGAAAAGAAAACTTGGTTAACACTGCAATATCGTGATGATATTAATGAGATTGGAGAATCAAAGTTTTTAATAGATGCTCGTGTCTATTCTGTTTTTGAACCTAGATTAGTGAACGTAACACAGTTCTACGATGTACGGACGTGGCAATCCAATTTAATTACAGAATTGACAGATAAAATCGCTGGTGAAGTGCGAATTAGCCTTAGTCAGGTAAATCAATTACTAGACTACCAGTTTGTCAATAATGGTATCGCCTTTGAAAATTATGCAATAGCTGAAACCACTGCATCTATCCGGTTTGATCCTAAAAAGAATTTTATTACCAGAGAAGATGGTATGATAGAATACTTTGATGGGTTTCCAAAAATTAGCGCACAAATTACCAAAGGGTTTAGCGACGTCGCGGATAGTGATTTTGATTATCTTAAATTAGGAATAAAATTTGACTATTATATTAAAAGAAAAAATCTTTCTTCCACTAACTTTTTATTAGAAGGAAATATTGCCACTGGTGAAGTACCCTTAACTCATCTATATCACGCCTATCCAAACAGTCCAACAAAAAGCGCCATTTTACAACGATTTTCTGTGGCAGGCAGACGTAGTTTCGAGACGATGTTTTTTGGAGAGTTCTATTCAGACAAGTTAGCTACTTTACAAGTGAGGCATAGCTTGCGCCGATTTGAGATTTCAAGAATATTGCGCCCAGAACTTGTTTTTATTACCCGCCATGCCTTAGGAGAACTCAGCAACCCTGAAGAACATCTAGGCATTGAATTTGACACCTTGGATAAACTTTACAATGAGGCTGGGCTAGAATTAAATCATATCCTATATGGTTTTGGCTTAAGTTTTGCCTATCGATACGGTGCGTATCACCTACCCAATTTTGATGATAACATTGCCTTTAAGTTTACATTTTACGCAAAATTTTAATTCTACGAATTCCTTTTATAATGTTCTGTAAATAGTACCTTTGCACATAGAAAAATCCTCTTTTGAACAAACTTTTTAGCATCAATTTCTGGGGCGCAACAGCCCGATTTATTCTTAGAAACAGGGCAATTATTCTCATATTAGTTGCTGTACTTACCATTTTTATGGCATTGCAGTGGAAACATATGCGCTTTTCTTATAAAGAAGCAAACTTATTGCCAGATGAACACGAAGTAAATTTAGAATACAATCAATTTTTAGAAGTCTTTGGGGACGAGGGAAACCTCATTGTCATGGGTGTAAAAGATAGCACTTTTTTTACACCAAAAGTCTTTAACGCTTATAAGTCACTTAATGATGACCTTCAAAAAGATAATGCTGTAGAGGCTATTATCTCTGTAGCTAATTTAATGACTTTAGAAAAGCGCAAAGACACTACAAGCTTTACGATGGTACCTTTTATCAAGGACTCTTTACTTACCGCAGAAAAGTTAACAATTTACAAAAACAAACTCTTACACAGGCTACCCTTCTACGAAGGTTTAGTATACAGCCCTGATAAAAAAACAGTACGGTCTGCTATCTACATTGATAAAGAAATCGTTAACTCAATAGGACGTAAAGTATTTATAGAAAAAACATTGATCCCCCGCGTTGCGCAATTTGAAAAAGAGACAGGGGTAAATGTCCACATTTCTGGAATGCCCTACATAAGAACTTTAAACTCTCAAAACATTGTGGATGAGATAGGGATGTTTATTGGCGCATCTTTACTAGTTACCTCACTTATTTTTTTCTTTTTCTTTAGATCTTTTAGAGCTACCTTCATTTCTATGGTTACAGTACTCGTTGGGGTAGCTTGGGCCTTTGGTTTTCTTGGCTTACTAAAATATGAAATTACCGTTTTAACAGCATTAATCCCACCACTTATTATTGTTATTGGTATTCCTAATTGTATTTTCTTGATTAACAAATACCAACAAGAGATTAAACTGCACGGTAATCAAGCTAAGTCTTTACAGCGTGTCATTACAAAAATAGGGAATGCAACTTTAATGACAAACCTTACTACTGCATCAGGTTTTGCAACATTTATCTTGACCAATAGTAAGTTATTAAAAGAGTTTGGTATTGTAGCATCCATTAATATTATTGCTATCTTTTTACTTTCTCTTCTAATCATTCCTATCATCTATAGTTATATGCCTGTGCCAAAAGACAAGCATTTAAAACACCTTAATAAAAGATGGATTACTCGTTTTGTAGACTGGATGGAAAAGATGGTGCGCAATCAAAAAATTGCAATTTACATTGCCTCTATTCTTTTGCTCTGCGGAAGTATAATAGGAATCTATAACATAAAAGTATCTGGCAATCTTATTGATGATATGCCACAAAAAACAGGTTTTTATAAAGATATAAAGTTTTTTGAAAATGAATTTGATGGCATCATGCCGCTTGAAATTTTTATAGATACTAAACGGCCTAAAGGCGTAATGAAACTCGCCACGTTAAAAAGAATTGAAGAATTACAAGATTACTTAAAAGAGATTCCAGAATTTTCTAAGCCTTTATCAGTAAACGAAATTGTAAAATTTTCTAAGCAAGCCTACTATAATAATAATCCAGATTATTATCAACTACCCAACAGTCAAGAGCGCACCTTTTTATTGTCTTATGCAAAGAATAGTGCGAGTAACACAAACTTACTCTCTAGTTATGTAGATACTACTGGGCAATATGCTCGTGTTACTTCCTTTATGAAAGACACAGGTACAGATCGTTTTGACCGGATAGAAGAAGATCTATTAGTCAAAATTGATAAGATCTTTCCAGTAGATCGATATACAGTTTCACTAACGGGTAAAGCATTTGCTTTCCAGAAAGGAACTAAATATTTGGTAAATAACTTAATCCTATCATTGTCGCTTGCCATCTTTTTAATCGCGCTATTTATGGCGTGGATGTTTAGAAGTGGTCGTATGATTCTAGTATCATTAATCCCTAACTTATTACCACTCCTTGTAACAGCTGGACTAATGGGCTTATTAGGAATACCTATAAAACCTTCCACTATCTTAGTGTTCAGTATTGCATTTGGTATTTCTGTAGATGATACCATTCACTTTTTAGCAAAGTACAGGCAAGAATTAATAGCTAATAACTGGATGATAAAAAAATCTGTGTACGCCGCATTACGTGAGACTGGTGTTAGTATGTTTTACACCTCTATCGTATTATTCTTTGGATTTAGTACCTTTATGATTTCAAGTTTTGGCGGTACTGTAGCTTTAGGTGCTTTAGTATCTGTCACTCTTGTTTTTGCAATGCTGGCAAACCTTTTATTACTCCCTTCTCTCCTACTTTCACTAGAGAAAAGTATTGCTAATAAAAAGACATTTAAAAAACCTGCGCTTCAAATTATTCCTAGAGAAGATGCAGATAATGGCGACACTTCTGAAGAAGGATAAACCACACACAGCACATTTCAGAAAAAAGGGCTGGTAGATTTATTTTTCTCAATTATAAAGTATCTTTACTTTCTTTAAAATAAGACCATGAAACATACCGAAATCAGTACCGTTTTAAAATCTGAACCTAGCTTACACGAAGTAACCGTGAAAGGTTGGGTGCGCTCCTTTAGAAGTAATAGATTTATCGCAGTTAATGACGGATCGACCATAAAAAACATACAATGCGTTGTCGATTTTAAGAACTTTGAAGAAGAAACCCTCAAAAATATTACCACAGGAGCTGCCATAGAAGTAACCGGACCACTTGTAGAAAGTCAAGGTGCAGGTCAGTCTGTCGAAATTCAAGTAACTCATGTTGCCGTGTTGGGGAAAGCAGATCCCGAAGAAGTAAAACGCACTATCTTATCTCCTAAACGTCATTCACTAGAAACGTTAAGAGAACAAGCGCATTTAAGAGTGCGTACAAACACCTTTGGCGCTGTGATGCGACTGCGCTCCAAGCTTTCTTTTGCAGTACACCAATACTTTCAGGAGAACGGATTTTATTATATGAATGCACCAATCATTACGGGTAGTGATGCAGAAGGGGCTGGAGAGATGTTTAGAGTTACCGCTTTGCCTCCAACTAATCCCCC
>JALZVC010000211.1 GCA_023301205.1 Flavobacteriaceae bacterium | reverse complement strand
ATAAATGAACCTTGTATTGGATTTTCGTTTTTAGCTAGCCCTAATTCCTTATTAATAATTAACTGGATTGCCATTGCTCTACGTACACTTTCTTCGGTAGGTGTTGTAATAGCCTCATCATACGCATTTGTGTGTAATGAGTTACAGTTATCATTAATCGCATACAATGCTTGTAACGTTGTACGAATGTCATTAAAATCAATCTCTTGTGCATGCAACGATCTCCCCGAAGTCTGAATGTGATATTTCAACATCTGTGCTCTTGAGTTAGCATTGTACTTATTTTTCATCGCCTTCGCCCAAATCTTACGAGCCACACGACCTATTACAGAATACTCTGGATCGATACCGTTACTAAAGAAGAATGATAAATTAGGGCCAAATTTATTAATATCCATTCCACGGCTCAAGTAGTACTCAACATACGTAAACCCATTAGAAAGTGTAAAAGCTAGTTGGGTAATTGGGTTTGCTCCAGCTTCGGCAATATGATATCCACTAATAGAAACTGAATAGAAATTACGCACCTGTTTTTCAATAAAATATTGCTGAACATCACCCATAAGGCGCAGTGCAAATTCTGTAGAAAAAATACATGTGTTCTGCGCTTGATCTTCTTTTAAAATATCTGCTTGTACGGTTCCACGCACTTGCATCATCGTGTCTGCTTTAATTTTAAAGTACACATCTGCTGGCAAGACTAAATCTCCTGTTACTCCTAAAAGCATTAAACCTAAACCATTGTTTCCTTCGGGTAAATCCCCTTGGTATTCAGGTCTATTAACACCGCGTTCTTTATAAATGGTAAGAATTTTAGCTTCTACTTCTTTTTCAAGACTATTTTCGGTAATGTACTTTTCACAATTTTGATCAATGGCAGCATTCATAAAGAAACCTAATAACATAGGTGCTGGCCCATTAATGGTCATAGAAACCGAAGTCATTGGGTGACTTAAATCAAAACCACTGTATAATTTTTTCGCATCATCAAGGCAACAAATTGAAACCCCTGCATTACCAATTTTTCCGTAGATATCTGGTCTCAAATGTGGATCATTTCCGTAGAGTGTTACACTATCAAAAGCCGTAGACAAACGCTTAGCCGGCAATCCCATACTCACATAGTGAAAACGTCTATTAGTGCGCTCTGGACCACCTTCACCTGCAAACATTCTAGTAGGGTCTTCACCTGTTCTTTTAAAAGGGTACAGTCCAGAAGTGAATGGGAATTCACCAGGAACATTTTCTTGTAGTGTCCATCTCAATATGTCTCCCCACGCCTGGTATTTTGGTAAGGCAACTTTAGGAATCTGTGTATGCGACAGACTCTCTGTATGTGTATCAATCTTAATTTCCTTGTCACGCACTTTAAACGTGTACACAGGATTTTTATACTTATTTACTTTATCATCCCAACCAGTAATCACTTCCCAATTATAAGGATCAAGATTTAACTTAACGCGATCAAACTCGGCATCAAGCATCTTCACTAAGTCTTTATTCTCTTCGGAAACTTTAAAGGCATCACTATTTAGTCCTGCTTTATCAAGCTCAGGTACTTCACCTGTGATTGATTCGATTGTTTTATAAATTCCGTAAAGTTTTTGAGCAACCTCAGTTTGTTCGATTGCTGTTTTATCATACATACGATTGCTTTCCGAAATTTCAGAAAGGTAGCGTGTTCTTGCAGGTGGAATCACGAAAATCTTTTCGCTCATCTCATCTGTTATTTCAAAAGTCGATTTTAAATCGGTTTCCGTTTTTTCTTCCAGCTCGCCCATAATGGCACTGTAAAGCTTGTTCATTCCAGGGTCATTAAACTGCGAAGCAATGGTACCGTAAACAGGTAAATCATCTTGATGCGTTTCCCATAATTGATGATTACGCATATATTGTTTTTTAACATCCCGGAGTGCGTCAAGCGAACCGCGTTTGTCAAATTTATTAATGGCAACCAGATCTGCAAAATCTAGCATATCTATTTTTTCTAATTGCGTTGCTGCACCAAATTCTGGTGTCATTACATATAAAGACACATCACTATGTTCAATAATTTCTGTATCACTTTGACCAATTCCTGAAGTTTCAAGAATAATTAAATCATATTCTGCTGCTTTAATTACATCAATCGCTTGTGCAACATATTTAGATAATGCAAGATTAGATTGTCTTGTAGCAAGACTACGCATATACACTCGCGGGGAGTTTATCGCGTTCATTCTAATTCTATCACCTAATAAAGCTCCTCCAGTTTTACGCTTTGAAGGATCTACTGATATAAGTCCGATGGTCTTTTCTGGGAAGTCAATTAAAAAGCGCCGTACTAATTCATCCACTAAAGATGATTTTCCAGAACCACCAGTTCCTGTGATACCAAGAACAGGAGTTTTTAATGTTTCATTCTTCGTTTTAATGGTTTGTAACGTTTCCGCAGCAACATCTGGATAATTTTCTGCTGCTGAAATAATACGAGCAATCGCACCTGGCTTTTTATTAGCCAATTCTTTAATCTCTCCATTTAGAGCATCACCAATAGGGAAATCTGACGTTTTAACCAAGTCATTAATCATCCCTTGCAATCCCATAGCGCGTCCATCATCTGGCGCATAGATTCGGGTAATCCCGTAGTCCATCAATGCTGCAATTTCTGAAGG
>JALZVC010000210.1 GCA_023301205.1 Flavobacteriaceae bacterium | reverse complement strand
TTTAATGTTTCTTCTCATTACGACACCGCAATTTTCAACTATTTCAATAGCGATCACAACATTCCTGCTTTAAAAATAAGTGAGACCAATGGTAAGGTACTTCGCTATGGAGAAAACCCACACCAACGTGGATTTTTCTTTGGCGATTTTGATGCTATTTTTGACAAGCTTCATGGAAAAGAATTGAGTTATAACAATTTATTAGACGTAGATGCAGCCGTTAATCTCATGAATGAGTTTGCAGGAGACGCACCTACTTTTGCCATATTAAAGCACAATAATGCTTGTGGTATCGCGCAACGTAAAACAGTACACCAAGCCTATGTTGATGCTTTAGCAGGAGATCCTGTTTCGGCATTTGGTGGTATTTTAATTAGTAATACAGAGATTGATGAACCCACAGCAAATGAGATTCACAAATTGTTTTGCGAAGTAGTAATCGCACCTTCTTATTCTATAGCTGCCTTAAAAATTTTAAAAGGTAAAAAGAATCGCATTATGTTGATTCAAAAGGAAATAAAAATGCCAGAAACAACGGTAAGAACCTGTTTAAATGGAACACTGGTTCAAGATAAAGATAATATTACAGACAATATCGCTAAATTAACCCACGCAACAGATAATAAACCCACTGATGATCAGTTAGAAGACCTAATGTTTGCTTCTAAAATATGTAAACACACAAAGTCTAATACAATCGTACTTGCGAAGAACAAGCAATTGTGTGCAAGTGGAACAGGACAAACCTCAAGAGTAGATGCCTTAACACAAGCCATACACAAAGCACAAAGTTTTGATTTCAACCTTGATGGAGCTGTGATGGCAAGTGATGCGTTTTTCCCATTTCCAGACTGTGTAGAGATTGCAGATAATGCTGGTGTAACCTCTGTAATACAACCTGGTGGCTCTATAAAAGATCAATTAAGTATAGACTATTGTAATGCAAATAACTTATCGATGGTATTTACAGGCACACGTCACTTTAAACATTAATTTTTTAATACCTTTGTTAGACTGCAAATGACGCATTAACAATATAATACATCACCAAAAACGTATGGGATTTTTTGACTTCCTCACTGAAGAAATCGCAATTGACCTTGGGACCGCAAATACGCTTATCATTCACAATGACAAAGTAGTTGTAGATTCTCCGTCCATTGTGGCACGAGACCGCACTACAGGAAAAATTATTGCTGTAGGTCGTGAAGCCGCCATGATGCAAGGTAAAACACACGAAAACATTAAAACCATTAGACCGTTAAAGGATGGTGTAATTGCAGATTTTGACGCGAGTGAAAAAATGATAAACATGTTTATCAAAGATATCCCAGCACTTAAGAAAAAATGGATAACGCCATCACTACGCATGGTTATCTGTATTCCTAGTGGTATTACAGAAGTAGAAATGCGAGCAGTAAAGGAAAGTGCCGAGCGTGTTAATGGTAAAGAAGTATATTTGATTCATGAGCCTATGGCGGCAGCAATTGGTATTGGTGTTGATATTATGCAGCCTAAAGGTAATATGGTTGTAGATATAGGAGGAGGAACAACAGAAATCGCAGTGATCGCTCTTGGAGGGATCGTTTGTGATAAATCTGTTAAAATTGCAGGAGATGTATTTACCAACGATATCATCTATTATATGCGTACGCAACACAACCTTTATGTAGGAGAACGTACCGCAGAAAAAATTAAAATCCAAATAGGAGCAGCGACAGAAGATCTTGAATTACCGCCAGATGAGATGCCTGTACAAGGTCGTGATCTACTTACGGGTAAACCTAAGCAAGTACAAACCTCTTTTAGAGAAATTGCAAAAGCATTAGACAAGTCTATCTTGCGTATCGAAGATGCTGTAATGGAAACATTATCGCAAACTCCTCCAGAACTCGCAGCAGATATTTATAATACTGGAATTTATCTTGCAGGAGGCGGCTCTATGCTTCGTGGTCTTGACAAGCGTCTTTCTCAAAAAACAGACCTACCAGTTTATATTGCAGAAGATCCCTTGAGAGCTGTAGTAAGAGGCACAGGGATTTGCTTGAAAAACTTACCTAAATACAAAAGTGTACTTATAAAATAAGAAAGAACAATTCAAGTTTCTGCGGAAATATGAAGTCCATAATATCTGTTTTAACTCATGCAGCAAATTTTATTTTTTTTCGTTCGAAATAAAAACTTCCTGCTGTTTTCTGTTCTTTTTTTTATAGCAATTTCTTTTACTATCCAGTCTAATTCGTATCACGCAAGTTCTTTTGTTCATTCGGCAAATTTTTTAAGTGGTGGTATGTATAGTGCACGTTCATCGATAACAGATTATTTCGGCTTAGCAACTGAAAACGAAAAACTCATTAACGAAAATGCTTTTTTAAGAAGCCAGATTACCCAACTTCAAGATGTTGCTGTGTTTAGTGTAGATACTACAATCACTAAAGCTCCATTTTTCTTTAAAACAGCAAAAGTAATTAATAATAACTATAGCTTATCTAAAAACAATATTACCATTAATAAAGGCTTAAAAGATAGCGTAGCAATTGATCAGGGCGTTATTTCATCTTTGGGATTAATAGGTATCGTGAATAACACATCAAATTCATTTGCCTCGGTACAATCTATTTTAAACACCAATAGTGAAATTAATGCAAAACTAGAAAAGACAAACCATTTTGGCACCTTAGGTTGGGACACTAAAAACCCAAACGTGGTACAATTAAAACAAATACCTAGATTAGCGCCTTTAGCAATGGGAGATACTATTGTAACAGGTGGTAAATCTACTATTTTCCCTGAAGGCATTAGGATAGGCACAATAATCAATTTTAAACTTACCCAAGACGATAGTTATATCGTAGATGTGCAGCTATTTAATGATATGACAAACTTAAAACAGGTGTATTTAATTTCGCCTGTAAAAGCCCAAGAAATCTTACAATTAGAAGCAGCCACAGAAAATGCAGAATAGTGAGATTTTACAAAATATCATCCGCTTTATTGGGCTTGCACTCTTGCAAGTACTACTACTTAACCACATTAATTTTTTAGGCTATATAAATCCCTATCTCTACATTTTATTTGTGTTACTGTTTCCGTTTACTGGAAACAGAACCTTACTTATTTTTTTAGGATTTGCCTTAGGTTTAACCATAGATATGTTTAGTGGTACAGGAGGCGTTCACGCCGCGGCTACCGTTTTGATAGCGTTTATTAGGCCAGTATTGCTCAAATTCTCATTTGGTATTAGTTATGAATATAATGTGATTAAGCTTAATCAAGCCCCAATAAATGAGCGACTATTGTATATTACAGGGATAGTGGTCATTCATCATTTAGTGTTATTTCTGCTCGAAACATTTAACATATCCCATATACTTTTGGCTTTAAAAGCCACGTTATTTTCAAGTATATTCAGCATTCTATTAATCTTCAGTATCCTAATTTTATGGGGGCGGAAACGCTAATAATTTGAAATCATATTTAGTTTAATACACGTACGTGAGAAAATATTTATTGCTTATTGTAGTTTTAATTACCGGTCTTGTTTTTACCGGCAGGCTCTTCTATTTACAAGTGTATAATACTTCTTTCCAAGCACAATCTGAAAGTAATGCCTATAAAGTGATTTATGATTACCCGCAACGCGGTTATATTTTTGACAGAAATGGCAGTTTAATGGTGTCAAATCAACCTTCTTATGATGTGATGGTGATTCCGCGAGAAGTAAAAAACTTAGACACGCTAGAGTTTTGTAATCTTTTAAAAATGCCAAGGGAGAAATTCGATAACATTTTGGCGAAAGCCAGAGTATACTCACCTCGCCTACCCTATACAGTTGTTCC
>JALZVC010000209.1 GCA_023301205.1 Flavobacteriaceae bacterium | reverse complement strand
GCGTGACTGGTTTCTATTGCTGGAATAATACCTTCTAATTTTGAAAGCGCCAACCCTGCTTTCATCGCATCATCATCCGTTACGCTAATAAATTCGCCGCGGCCGCTGGAATATAAATGGGCGTGCATAGGTCCTACACCCGGATAATCTAAACCTGCAGAAATGGAATACGGCTCCGTAATCTGCCCATCATCTGTTTGCATTAAGAGGGTTTTACTCCCGTGAATGATGCCTACTTTTCCTAAGGCTGAGGTAGCTGCACTTTCGCCACTATTTACTCCTTTACCTGCTGCTTCTACGGCAATAATTCCAACTTCCAGATTGTCTAGATAATGGTAATACGCACCAGCGGCATTACTGCCACCACCTACGCAAGCCACTACATAATCTGGATTGGCACGTCCTTCTTTTTCTTGCAACTGACTTTTAATCTCTTCAGAAATCACACTCTGAAAACGCGCCACCATATCTGGATAAGGATGAGGTCCTACGACGCTTCCTATAATATAATGAGTATCTGTTGGGTTATTAATCCAATCTCTAATAGCTTCGTTTGTGGCGTCTTTTAAGGTTTTACTACCGCTAATTGCAGGTATTACTTTTGCTCCTAGCATTTTCATTCGGGCAACATTTGGTGCTTGACGTTCAATATCAACGGCACCCATATAGACGATACATTCTAAACCCATTAGTGCACAAACTGTTGCGGTTGCAACTCCATGTTGACCAGCTCCAGTTTCTGCGATAATTCGTTTTTTGCCTAAACGTTGCGCCATTAAAATTTGCCCAATGGTATTGTTTACTTTGTGCGCTCCTGTATGACATAAATCTTCTCGTTTTAAGTAGATTTTAGTATTGTGTTTAGCACTCAATCGTTTTGCAAAATACAAAGGCGTTGGCCGTCCCACATATTCTCGTAACAAGTCTTGAAACTCGGCTTGAAACTCTGCCGTGCTCATTATTTTAATATACTGCTGGCGTAATTCTTCTACATTTGGGTATAGCATTTCGGGTATGTAAGCGCCTCCAAATTCGCCATAATACCCCTTTTCATTTACGTTGTAGTTCATATCTGTTTTTTGCACTTCTGCAAGCTCAGGGTGACTGTTATAGGTTGTCATACTGAGCCTGTCGAAGCATTATTTTAAAGCCGCTATTAATTTTTTTAATCCTGAAATATTCTTCATTCCAGGGCTGTCCTCAAATTTACTATTCACATCAATGGCGTAAATTGGTAAATCAGTTTTGAGTAGTTCTTTCACTTCGGAAATGTTCTCCAACGAAATACCGCCACTTAAAATGAAAGGCTTGGTGCTTGGGTATTCTTTCAATAGATTCCAATCAAATGCAAAACCATTACCGCCTTTGTCTTTTCCTTTAGTGTCGAATAAGAATTTGTCTACTACATTTTCATATTTAGTAATATTTCCGAAGTCAAAATTAGTGTCAACCGACAACACTTTCCATACTTCGACTCCGTTCCCTAAATTTGAATTAAATATATTTTGATTGATTTCATTGATAAAGAATACCGACTCATTACCGTGTAATTGAATCACATCCAGTTTATATTTCTTAATCTTTTTCATTACAAATGAAATAGAAGCATCTACAAAAACGCCTACTTTTTTTATATCTGGGTAAGCAGGTATCTCATCCGCTTCAAAGTTACGGGCACTCTTTTCATAAAATATAAAGCCCAAATAATCAGGTTGCAACGCTGCTACTTCATTGACGTTGTGCTTCATTCCACATATCTTAATTCTCACGGAGGTGAGAATCTCTGTCTTGTTTTTAATTTTCATCTTTAGTGCCCGTATTAGGTGGATATTTTTTTATTAATACTCAAGTTTTGACCCCTTCCGAATTTCGGGTTGAAGTTTAACTTATTTCATTAAACATTTGTTCCGAAATCCGCCTTCCCTTATAGGCGAATCCTAGTTGTCATATTTTATTTGAACTAAGATATTCGCTAGGGGAAAGAGTCTTAGTTTGTTATTTTAGTCCTACGTCATACGTCAAAAAAATCACAAGGTTTTCAAGTCTTAAGTTATTACATCACAATGTTCAAACAAAATAACAATTTAAGGTTCCTGAGTGCTTCTTAAAATATGCATAGCACATCTTAAGAATTGTATCGAAGGGCCTTAATAAACTCCCCAGCACTCTCCCCAGGATTATCTGTTTTCATAAATCGTTCTCCAATTAAGAAACCTTTATATCCATAGGGTTTTAATTCTTTGATTGCTTCGATATTGCTAATACCACTCTCTGAAACTTTCACATAACTATCGGGAATCAGTTTTGATAATCTTTTGCTGGCATCCAGTGAAACTTTAAAAGTTTTTAAATTTCTGTTATTTACACCCAGTAAATCTACTGTAGGGTGCAATGATTTTTTTAGTTCGTCTTCGTTGTGTATTTCTAGTAAAACATCCATCCCCAACTCTTTTGCTATGGCAGAATATTCTTGTAATTCTCTTTCAAATAGACAAGCAGCAATTAATAATATAGCATCAGCTCCGTAAGCTTTTGCTTCATATATTTGATACGGATCAATAATGAAGTCTTTTCTTAATATTGGAATGTTAACGGAAGCCCTTGCTAATAGTAGGTCATCCAGCGAGCCTCCAAAAAACTTAGTATCAGTTAAAACAGAAATAGCACTAACTCCAGCATTCATATAACCATTAACCACCTCGGGAAGATTGCTTTTTTCATTAATAACAGATTTACTTGGTGAGCGTCTTTTGTGTTCTGCAATAATCCCAGATCTTTCTGAGACGTTTTTAGCCATAGACAGACAGTCTCTTTCAAACAAAGCAGATTGCTTTAATACAGGAACAGGAAAGGCTTTTTTTCTAGCAGCAACTTCGAATTTTTTATAGTCTGTTATTTGTTTTAGTATAGTCATATTTATTATCCACGAAGGCGGATATCTTTTTTAATCATAACTGGTTACTCAATTCTCTTAATTTGTTTAGGGCATTTAACCCTTTGCCGCTCATCAAACTTTCTCTTGCTTTATCAAATCCTTCGGTAATAGTACATCCTGTAACTGTTGCGATAGCTAAACCTGCATTGGCACAGACTACATTATTTTGTGGTGTAGTTCCTTTTCCACTTAATATTTTAGAAAAAATACTTGCAGATTGCTCCACCGTTTCACCTCCATAAATAGCATTTTGTAAAATTTGATCTACTCCAAAACTCCCTGCCGTTAATACTGTTTCTGTTTTACGGCTTATCATTTTTGTAGGGCCTGTTAAACTCACTTCATCATAGCCATCAATTGCGTGAAGTACCGCAAAGTTCTTCGTTCCTTTTTGGTATAGATAGCCGTACATTCTGGCAAGCTCTAGATTAAAAACACCAACCAATTGGTTTTTAGGAAAAGCAGGATTTACCATTGGTCCTAGCATATTAAAGAATGTTTTAACACCTAATTCTCTACGAATGGGCGCTACATTTTTCATTGCCGGGTGAAAGAGTGGTGCGTGTAAAACGCAAATACCGGCTTCGTCCAAACAACGTTTATGATGATCGGTATTATTGCTAAATTTTATACCTAATTGCTCCATGACATTGCTACTACCACTAATAGAAGATACCCCATAATTACCGTGTTTTGTTACGTGAATACCAGCGCCAGCCGTTACAAAAGAGGCGAGCGTACTTATGTTAAAGGTGTTCTTACCGTCCCCACCTGTCCCGCACAAGTCAATAGTGTTATAGTCGTCTACATCAACTCGAATACATAGTTCTAACAAGGCATCGCGAAAACCTTCCAGTTCTTCAATACCAATACTGCGCATCATATAAACGGTTATAAAAGCAGCAATCTGGCTCTGGTTGTATTTCCCTTCGGAAATGTTAACCAAAACATCCCGCGCTTGCGCCTTTGATAATTGCTCGTGGTTAATTAGTTTGTTTAGTATGTTTTTCATTCCCCTCTCGATCTCCCCAGAGGGGAGAAGTTTTAAATATTCTTGTTTATTATTTAATTTCTATCATTTCCTCCCCTTTGGTGAGGCTAGGAGGAGAATACCCAGTTTTTAATCATCTTTTTTCCTCTTGGGGTCAGTACACTTTCTGGATGAAATTGCACTCCTCTAATATCTAATTCTCTGTGGCGTAGCGACATTATTTGTCCGTTATCGTCAAGGGATGTTATCTCTAACATAGGAGGAAAGTCTTCTTTGTTTACAACCCAGCTATGATAGCGACCTATTTCAATTTCTTTACCTAGTCCTTTAAACAAAGGCTCATCATCCACTAGAATACTTGCCTTTGTGGCAACGCCGTGAAATACTTGGGCTAGATTTATGATTGATCCGCCAAAGACTTCACCAATAGCTTGTTGTCCCAAGCAAACTCCTAGTATTGGCTTTTTGCCAGCATAGGTTTTAATAACTTCTTTAAGCAGTCCAGCTTCTTTAGGTATTCCTGGTCCTGGCGATAATAAAATTTTATCGTAGGAGTCTAAATCTTCAATGTGAAACTGATCATTACGTAAAACGTGAACTTTACAATCCAGTTCTTCTAAGTAGTGAACAAGGTTGTACACAAAGCTATCGTAGTTGTCTATTACTATTATTTTCATATCTCTTCTGCTAACACCAGCGCTTTCTGCAAAGCGCTTAATTTATTATATACTTCTTGTAATTCTTTTTCTGGGTCACTGTCATTTACAACTCCCGCACCTGCTTGAAAGTGTAGTGTATGGTTTTTGCTAACAAAACTTCTAATGATAATAGCGTGATTAAAGTTTCCTTTAAAATCCATAAAGCCTATGGCTCCACCGTAGAAATCACGGTTTACGTTTTCGTATTTTTCTAATAACATCATCGCATTATGCTTAGGCGCACCACTTAATGTTCCTGCAGGAAAGGTGTCTGCGACTATTTGTAGGGTAGGTGTTTCTTTATTTTTAGTAGCGGTCACCTTGCTTACTAAATGTATCACGTGGGAGAAAAACTGAACCTCGCGATAGGTTTCAACTTTTACATTACTCCCGTGACGACTTAAATCATTTCTAGCAAGATCCACAAGCATTACATGTTCGCTATTTTCTTTTTCGTCTGCCGAAAGTTTCTTGGCTGCAATCGCATCTTTTTCATCATCCCCAGTTCTTTTAAAAGTACCGGCTATAGGGTGTATTTCTGCTTGGTCACCATTAACTACTAATTGTGCTTCTGGCGAAGATCCAAATATTTTAAAATTTCCGTAGTCAAAATAGAAAAGGTACGGGGAGGGGTTTACATTGCGTAATGCTCTGTAAACATTAAACTCATCGCCTGTAAATTTTTGTGAAAATCGTTTACTTGGTACAATTTGAAATACATCACCGCGAGCGCAATGTTCTTTGCATTTAATGACTAACTCCTTAAAATTTTCATCTTTTAAGTTAGTGGTTGGATCTCCATCTTTTGCAAAAGGATATTCAGCAAAGTTTTTTGATGTGATGAGGCGTTCAATTTCTTCAATATTATTTTCATTGTCGTAACAATGTGCAAAAATATAGGCCTCGTTATTAAAATGATTGATAGCAATTACATTTTGATATACGGCATAATAGGCATCCGGAATTTCAAGGTCTCCTTGTTTTTTGTTGATGTCAATATCTTCAAAATAGCGAACCATATCATACGACATGTATCCAAACAATCCATTATTAATAAACTTAAATGTTTCGGCTTCATTAGCTTCAAAAGTCTCAGAAAATTGCTGAATTATCTTTGACACATCTGTGGATTTTTCGATGTTTAAAATTTCCGAAGTGCGATCAGGATAAGTGGTTGATATGGCCTCATTAGCAATCTTAATCGAGGCAATAGGATTACAGCAGATATAACTAAAGCTATTGTCGTTAGCGTGATAATCACTGCTTTCTAGCAATAAGCTGTTAGGAAATCTATCGCGTAGCCGCAAATATACAGACACAGGCGTTAGGGTATCTGCGAGGAGTTTTTTACTGTGTGTTTTTAATTTATAATTCATAACGCTAATTGGGTAATCTGAGTATAAAAAAAAGGCTTGTCGTGATGACAAGCCTTTTGTATATTAAAATACTAAAATGGTGCTTTGCTCACGATTATCGCCGAGAGTTATTCCACCACCAAGTATGATTATTTAATTTCATTGGCTCAAAGATATGCAACCCAATATGAAACAAAAATTAAAACTTCGTTAAATTTTTAGGAGAAATAAATGGAGAATTAATAATTGCCTTACTTTTATGGGATGAAACGATATTATTTTATATACCTACTCTTAGTGGTAGGATGCAAAGATGCAGCGGTAGATTCTTCAAAAACGGCGCAGAAAGAAGTAGTGTCAAATAAGACAATTGACCCTGCTCTAGAAGAAACACTTACGCAAGATGTAATTAAAATTGTAGACTACGAGGGTTTAGCTCCATTGTTGGTGTCTAAGAATGACACCACCTATGTTGTAAACTTTTGGGCGACTTGGTGTAAACCTTGCGTAAAGGAGTTGCCTTACTTTGAAAAGTTAAACGAATCGTACAAAGACAAGAAGGTGAAAGTGGTTTTAGTGAGTTTAGATTTTCCTAGGCAATTAGAAAAACAGCTAATCCCTTATGTAAAGAATAATTTAAAGAGTGAGGTGTGGTTGCTGGATGATGCAGATGCAAATGGATGGATACCTAAAGTAGACAAAACGTGGAGCGGAGCAATACCTGCCACGATAATTTTTAATAAAAATGATAGGATGTTTTATGAACGTTCATTTACATACGAAGAACTAAAAACTGAAGTAGAATCTATTTTATAAAGTCCGTTAAGAGCGGCATTTAATTATGAAAACCAGAATAAAAACAATTGCAGTCGTTGCAGTAATGGCGATGACACTTTTAAGTTGTAACAACAAAGAGGCTAATAAATATCTTGCAACAGCAGCTGTAGTTTCAACCAAGACGATTTCAGAAACAAAACCGATGAATGCCAAAGGGTATACTATTGGTGATGAAGCAACAGATTTTAAATTAAAAAATGTAAACGGCAAGATGGTATCGCTAGCAGACCATAAAGATGCGAAGGGATATGTTGTGATTTTCACTTGTAATACGTGCCCGTTTGCGGTAGCTAGTGAAGAGCGTATTGTGGCTTTAGATACTAAGTATAAGAAACTAGGTTATCCTGTAATTGCTGTAAATCCTAATGATCCTGCAGTGCAAGCAGATGACACATTTGAGTTAATGCAAGCAAAAGCAAAAAGTGCTGGATTTACATTCCCGTATTTATATGATGCAAATGATAAAGTATATGCTACTTATGGTGCAACAAAAACGCCTCATGTTTATTTACTGAATAAGGAGAACGGAAAGAATATTGTAAAATACATTGGCGCTATTGATGATAATGTACGTAATGGAAGTGAAGTTAAAGAGACCTTCTTAGCAAATGCTATAGATGAGTTATTAGCGGGAAAAAAGATTACTTTAAAGGAGACGAAGGCGATTGGGTGTTCTATAAAAGTGTAATCTTAGTATGATTTTTTTAATGCCGAAACAGTAACTGTTTCGGCATTTTTATTTTACGCTTTTTTGTAGTTAATAGTTTTAGACCTAGGGATTTTTTAAACTCATTTGTTCTATTAATAAGAGTCGATTAATATTGCTTAATCGGCTTTTGTTTTTTAATCAACCAAAAACTACAGTTATGAAAAAAAATTATTTTTTAGTTTACATTACATTTTTTGCAACTCAATTAAGTGCTCAAACGATTACATTTTCTGATATTAACTTAAAAAACACGCTACTCAGCGCTGGGCCTAACTCTTCTGTTGCTTGGGATAATAACAACACTCGTGTCGCTGTAGATGTTGATGGAGATGGCGAAATACAGCAAAGTGAGGCACTTCTTATAGACAGATTACAATTAGAAAATGCTGGTATACAAGACGTAAATGGAATTGAGTTTTTCACAAACATTCGCAACCTACTTTTGTCTGGAAATCCAATTACAGACCTTGATGTTACTATGTTGAATAATTTAGAGCAATTGTCAATACATCAATCAGCATTTGTTAATGTGAACTTTACAAACCTTATTAACCTTAAGGCCATTTACGCGTTTGATAATCCAATTAGTAATTTTGATTTTACAGGAGTAAATGCACTTGAAACTTTAGTTGTTGGTTTTAATGATTTTACTTCTCTAAATTTGTCTATGGTAGCTAACTTAAAAGAACTTACTATCTATGACAATGCATTAACGGGATTAGATTTGTCAAATCAATTGGTACTAGAAACCATCTTTATTTCGAACTCTCAAATTACCAGTATTGATATTTCGAACCTTCAAAGTTTAATAGACTTCACTCTACGTTCAAGTCAATTAACAGCCTTAGACGCATCTAATCTAAGTGCATTAGAAACCTTATATGTTTCTAATAATAATATAACATCAATTAGCTTAAATAACAATACGTCTTTATTAAATCTTGATGCTGGAAGCAATCAACTTAACACTTTAGACATAGCGCAAGCATCAAATTTAACAGGATTAAATTTATTTGACAATCAGTTGACAACATTAGACCTAACAGTATTAACAGATTTAAATAATTTAGTTTTAGACAATAACCAATTAACTTTTATTGATGTAAGCACAAATGATAATATTTCAGGAATTTCGGCTTCTAATAATAATCTAGAAATGTTAGATGTTAGTAATTTAACAAACCTTATTATTATGGAAGTTGATAATAATAATCTTACCTCTTTGAATATTGAGAATAGCGTATTGTCTCAAGAAGTAGATAATCATTTTTTTGATGGTAATCCAGATTTAACTCAAATTTGTGTAGATGAAGGCGAGCTTACTTTTATACAGCAACGTGCGCTAGATTATGGTTATGTATATGCTAGTGTTGAGGTTTGTAGTTTATTAGGGGTTTCAGCAAATATAGCTGGCAAAGTTAAAATTTATCCTAACCCATGTGCAGATTTCATTACTGTTGAAGTAGAAAATATTACGCCTATTTCTTTAATCGAAATTTATAACGTACAAGGGCAGCTTGTTTTGTCTTCTAAACAAGCAGGAGATCATATTGATACTTCTGCACTGCAAAATGGAATTTATTTGTTGAAAATTGAAACGAGTGAAGGAAGTGTGAATAAACGATTTATAAAGTCGTAGTTGAATTAACTTAAGATAAAAACTGAAAACTGTAACGTTTTCAGTTTTTTGTTCGTCTATCAGTTAGAGTTTTGTTAAATTTGATAATTCCAACTAAACAAAACTGAGAATAAATACCTACAATGACAGACCTTAATCAACAACAGTGGCAAGAAGAACTTGCTAAAAATCCAGAAGTAATAATCCTAGATGTGCGAACAGAAGCAGAGGTGGCAGAAGGTTTTATGCCAAATGCACAGCACCTTGATATACTGGATGCAGGCGTATTTATGGAAGGTGCAAATGCACTTATAAAAGATAAAGATTACTTTGTATATTGTAAATCAGGCAGTAGAAGCGTGCAAGCGTGCATGATAATGGAATCACTGGGTTTTAAAAACACATTCAATCTTCTGGGAGGTTTTTCTCAATGGGATGGCGAAACAACAATTTAATGAAAACACTATTATTACTACTTATAGTAGTCT
>JALZVC010000208.1 GCA_023301205.1 Flavobacteriaceae bacterium | reverse complement strand
CTCTAGAAAGAAAGGGTTTTAAGTAATTTATAAATAATGTTATAGCTTAATGATGCAGCTCTTCTTCATTGTCTTGCAGTGGAATGTGTTGTGGAACATAATCCTGCCCTGGAATCACATAGTCTGTCTCGTCTATGTTTAGTTTACTATAGTCATAAGACCAACGGTGAACTTCTGGAATAGGCCCATCCCAGTTTCCGTGAATATGCTTTACTTCTGCAGTCCATTCTAGTGTTGTAGAATTCCAAGGGTTTTTTGGTCCTATCTTACCAAAGAACATAGAGCTAATAAAGTTGTATAAGAATACAAGCTGTGCAGCTGCAGTGATAATTGCAAAAATTGTAATTACTACGTTTATATCTGCAAGGTCATCAAAATAAGGGAATGCCGTATTGGTGTAATACCTTCTTGGTAAACCTGCCATACCTACAAAGTGCATTGGGAAGAAAACACCATAGGCACCAATTATCGTTATCCAGAAATGGACATACCCTAAATTTTTATTAAGCATTCGCCCTTCAAACATTTTTGGGAACCAATGATAGACTCCAGCAAATAAACCATACAAAGCAGAAATACCCATCACCAAGTGGAAGTGAGCTACTACGAAGTATGTATCGTGAACATTAATATCTAAAGCACTATCTCCTAAGATGATCCCTGTAAGTCCTCCAGTAATAAAGGTCGAAACAAAACCAATGGAAAAGAGCATTCCGGTATTCATCTGGAGATTACCTTTCCAGAGTGTGGTAATCCAGTTAAAAGATTTAACCGCAGAAGGAATTGCTATTAATAATGTTGTAAATGTAAATACAGAACCTAAGAAAGGATTCATCCCTGAGATAAACATATGGTGACCCCATACAATTGTCGAAAGGAATGCAATTGCTAAAATAGACATTACCATCGCACGATATCCAAAGATTGGTTTACGCGAATTTGTTGCCAAAATCTCTGACACCATACCCATCGCTGGAAGAATTACAATGTATACCTCTGGGTGACCTAAGAACCAGAATAAGTGTTCAAACAATACTGGCGATCCTCCTTGATTATGTAATACCTCTCCCGCAATATAAATGTCTGATAAAAAGAATGAAGTCCCGAAACTTCTATCCATTATCAGCATTAAAGCTGCAGATAATAATACTGGGAAAGAAACAACTCCAATTACAGCTGTTACAAAAAATGCCCAGATTGTTAATGGAAGTCTTGTCATAGACATTCCTTTTGTTCTTAAGTTTAATACCGTTACAATATAATTTAATGATCCTAAAAGTGACGAAGCAATAAAGATTGCCATAGAGACTAACCAAAGGGTCATACCTGTTCCAGATCCTGGTATTGCTTGTGGTAATGCACTTAATGGAGGGTAGATCGTCCATCCTGCAGATGCTGGTCCAGCTTCAACAAATAACGACATTACCATAATCACACTCGACAAAAAGAATAACCAATAAGAAATCATGTTAAGAAATCCTGAGGCCATATCACGTGCTCCAATTTGCAGTGGTATTAGTAAATTACTAAAGGTACCACTCAATCCTGCGGTCAATACAAAGAATACCATTATGGTACCGTGAATCGTTACTAAGGCAAGGTAAACACTTGGATCCATTACTCCACCTTCTGCCCATTTTCCAAGGAAAATTTCAAATATTGTAAATGGCTCTTCTGGCCAAGCTAATTGCATTCTAAAAAGAATAGACATTGCAATACCAATGATACCCATAAACAAACCTGTAATAAGGTATTGCTTAGAGATCATTTTATGATCAGTACTAAAAATATACTGAGTTATAAACGTTTGTTTATGATGATGCCCGTGATCATCGTGGTGATCTACTGCGTGGTCGTTTGCGTGTGCTGACATATCTTCTTGTTGAATTTCCGTTTAAGGGATTCTTGTTATTATTGTTTTAAAGTGGTGCCTAGGTTAGGTTGATCTGCCATCCAAGCATCAAAATCTTCTTGTGATTCTACGATGATTTTCATTTGCATATTATAGTGATTCGTACCACAAATCTTATTACACAAAAGCATATAATCAAAAACATAAGGTTCAAGTGCTTCTTCTCCATTAGCGACAAGATCGATACTGTTTTCTCTCCTAATATTATTTATTCGCTGCACCTTAGCTACAATATCTGTATCCATACGCATATCTTCAGTTGTTATGCTCGGTGTGAATGCAAACTCAGTTATCATACCTGGAACACAATTCATTTGTGCTCTAAAATGTGGCATATAAGCCGAGTGTAATACATCTTGAGAACGCATTTTAAAGACTATTTTTTGCCCTATTGGTAAATGCAATTCATTTACTACAACATCATCTTGTGCGTTTGGGTCTGAAATATCTACTCCTAACTGGTTTACACCTTCTATTAAGCGAACATTAGCTTCTCCTAAAGTATTGTCTTCTCCAGAGTAACGCGCTCTCCAGTCAAACTGATACGCATATAACTCTACTACCATAATATCTTCATTCTCCTCGTCAACATTCATAATGTCTGTCCAAGTAAAAAGACCATATATAATAAGTCCTGCTAGAACAATTACTGGAATGATAGTCCAAATAAACTCAAGCTTATTATTGTCTGCAAAAAATAAGGCTCTATTTGTATCATTACCTCTATATTTAAATGAGAACCAACTTAATAACCATAGTGTGAAAAAACCTACTACAAAAATAAGAGCCATAGATACAAACATCAGGTTATCAATGTTTGCTCCGTGCTCTGAGGCTGCTTGCGGAAGTAATACCTCGCCCCATTTCCAGAAGCAAATTATTAAAAGTCCGTAAGTGAAAATTGCAAGTCCTAGCATTAACCATCCGTTAATGTTATTATCCTTGTTATTTGCAATTTCTGAAGAATCCCCTAGTTCAACGGCTGTTTTAGACATACTGAATATCTTATTCAACTGCCAAACAGTAACTCCAAAGAGAATGATTACTAATACAACTAAAAATGCGGTCATCGTTATCTGTCTTCTAAATAATTAATTAATATTGGAAGTTTTCACTTTCTTTTAAGAAAGGATTATTCTTCACAAGTAATGGTGCTTTTGTTAATGCGTTAAACACAACGAACACAAACAGTCCGAAGAAGAATAACATAGCACTAATTTCTGGTATGCCAATAAACCAACTTTTACCAACAGTAGCAGGAGTAATCAACATATATACATCAATATAATGCCCTACTAGTATTACAATACCTGTCATGACAACAAACCAATTTACTCTCTTATAATCACTATTCATTAATAGTAATACTGGGAAAAGAAAATTTAAACCAAGCATACCAAAGAATGGTAATTTAAAATCTTCAATTCTAGTCACAAAATAAGTTACCTCTTCTGGGATGTTTGCATACCAGATTAACATAAACTGTGAGAACCATAAATAAGTCCAGAAAATACTAAAGCCAAACATAAACTTTCCTAAATCATGAATGTGACTGTCATTTACAAATTTTAAATA
>JALZVC010000207.1 GCA_023301205.1 Flavobacteriaceae bacterium | reverse complement strand
TATCTTGAAGAAGGATTGACAGTTACTTTTAATAAAGTGGATGTTCTCGACCGTGCTAATCGTGGTAAACTAAAGCAATTTGTGTCTAGGGTTTAATTGGGCTTTTTGATTGACAATTAGGCTACAGATGGACGGTTTGACTTAGGGCCGTTCGCTTCGCTCTCTGCACGATTCAGGATAAAAAAGTAAATGTCAAAATTTTAACTTCATTTTTAGTCGTGAGTCTTGCAGCACCGCAGGTGCGGTCGTGAGTCTAACCGTCCATCTTTAGTCTCAGTAATTTCGTTTTTAACAAAATTCTATTGCAAACCGCTACTGCGACTGCCCACTAACTAGTACCCAACCTTAGTACGGACTCTTTTAAGAACGTCATTAGCAACCAAAGCTGCCTTTTCTGCTCCTATATTTAAAGCGCTTTCTATTTCGTTTTTATTTTCCATGAAATGATTATAGCGCTGGCGAGGTGTTTCAAACTTTGTGATTATAAGTTCATAAAGCGCTTGTTTAGCGTGACCGTAACCATAATTTCCGCCTTCGTAGTTTGCTTTCATTTGGGCAATCTCAGCTTCCGAAGCTAATAATTTATAGAGTGCAAAACAGTTACAGGTATTCCAATCTTTAGGTTTCTCTAGCGGTGTGCTGTCTGTTTGGATTCCCATAATTTGCTTGCGCAGTTTCTTTTCTGGTAAAAAGATGTTAATGGTATTCCCTTTAGATTTACTCATTTTAGCTCCGTCTGTTCCAGGAATGAGCATCGTGTCTTCTTGTACTTTTCCTTCTGGTATTACAAAAGTGTCACCTAATTGCGCGTGAAAACGAGAAGCTACATCTCTTGTCATTTCTATATGCTGCATTTGGTCTTTACCTACAGGGATAATCTCTGCATCGTATAATAAGATATCTGCCGCCATAAGCATAGGGTAGGTAAAAAGTCCAGCATTTACATCATCAAGTCTATCTGCTTTGTCTTTAAAACTATGCGCCAGCATTAAACGTTTGTAAGGAAAAAAACAGCTTAAATACCAAGACAATTCTGTTACTTGAGAGATGTCACTCTGGCGATAAAACACCGTTTTTTCTATGTCTAACCCAAAAGCTAACCACGTTGCAGCAGTACTATATGTATTCTCTCTTAATGTCTTACCATCTTTTATTTGTGTAAGGGAATGCATATCTGCAATAAAAAGAAAAGATTCGTTATTAGGGTCATTTGCCATAGCAATAGCTGGCAATAATGCGCCTAGAATATTTCCTAAATGCGGTGTTCCTGTGCTTTGAATTCCTGTAAGGATTCTCATTTGTATTTTTTTAAATATTGATATTAAAGACGGAACAAAGTTACTGCAATTAATATTTTTTTAATGAGCTGGCACAAAAAAAACCGTCCAACATATGCTGGACGGTTTTAGAATATTTATTTTTTTGGATAGCTTACCAAATACGTACACGATCTGCCGGTGCCACATACATTGGGTCTCCTTCTTTAATGTCAAACGCTTTATAAAAAGCATCTACGTTTTTCAACGGTTCTGTTGCTCTCCACCTTCCTGGTGTGTGAGGATCTGTTTTTACTTGTGTTCTTAAACTTTCATCACGTTGCAAAGTTCTCCATACTGTTGCCCAACTCATAAAGAAACGTTGTTCTGCAGTAAAGCCATCCACATCTTCTGGACGTCCGTTTTCTTTGTAGTGACGTTGCAAACCATCATAAGCAGCAAGAACACCACCTAAATCACCTATGTTTTCTCCTAAGGTAAATTCACCATTTACGTTTACACCTTCTAACACTTCGATAGCGCTGTATTGATCTGCTAATGCCTTACCACGTTCGCTAAATTGCTTTAAATCTTCTTCTGTCCACCAGTTTACTAGGTTTCCATCTCCGTCAAAACGAGCTCCACTATCATCAAATGCGTGAGAAATCTCGTGACCTATTACAGCTCCAATACCACCATAGTTTACAGCATCATCTGCTTTATAATCGTAGAATGGCGGTTGTAAAATAGCTGCTGGGAATACAATCTCGTTGTTAAATGGATTGAAATAAGCATTCACCGTTTGTGGTGACATTCCCCATTCTGTTCTATCTACAGGTTCGTTTATTTCTGAAAGGTTCTTTTTAAAGCCCCATTCTCCTACTGCTGTGATATTATCATAATAACTTTTATCTGCACTAACCTCCATTGTACTGTAATCTTCCCAAGAGTCTGGGTAGCCTATTTTTACAGTAAACTTATCTAGTTTTTCTATCGCTTTCACCTTTGTTTCTTCGCTCATCCAGTCAAGATTACTAATACGATCTTGGTATGCAGCAATTACATTTGCGATCATAGTTTCTGCTTTTTCTTTAGCTTCTGGCGGAAACATTTCATCCACATATAATTTTCCAAGTGCTTCACCTACGGTACCATTTACTGTCCCTAGTGCTCTCTCGTCTGCTGGGCGTTGTTTTTTAGCACCGCTTAACGTTTTGCTGTAAAAATCCCAGTTTGCCTTTTCAATTTCTGTAGTTAATGCTCCTGTTGCACCGCTAAATGTAGACCATCTTGCAATAGTCTTCCACGTAGCTACATCTCCTTTTGCCATAATATCTTCTACAACTGCCATATATTTTGGTTGCATTACGATTATGGTATCTAGTTCTTTTTCTACACCAATATCGCTAATCGCTTTTTTCCATTGAATAGCAGGAGCCATTTCTTGAAGTTGACTCATCGTTCTTGGGTTATTAAAATTTCTGAAGTCACGGCTTTGCACCTTATCTAACCTTGGCTCAGCTAATTTAGTTTCAAACGCTAGAATTGTTTCTGCTTGCGCTCTTGCCGATGCTGCATCATCTCCTAAAAACTGTAACATTCTTGTAATATGGTCTACATACTGTCCACGAATTTCTATACTTTTCTCATCTGTATTGGTGTAATAATCTCTGTCTGGTAAACCTAAACCTCCTGGTGTAAGGTATGCAGAGTTTATAGCACTATTACTTGGGTTAGAGAATGCTGCAACACCAATAAACGGCTGCGATACAGTCGTTACATTTTGGGTCATTAAAGCTATAAATTCATCTGCAGTTTTTACCGCAGCTATTTTATCTAGTGTAGGCTGTATAGGAGAAATCCCTGCCTTGTTACGAGCCACAGTATCTAGCTTCGTGTTAAAAATGGCAATCGCTTTTGCTTGATCTGTACCTGCGGCGTATGTGCCGCCTTTATCTGCTTTATCTAAAATACCAAGGACATCTTGATCTGTACTTTTTCTTAAAACACCAAAACCACCCCAACGTACTTGGTCGTCAGGAATCGCTGTGTTTTTCATCCAACTTCCATTAACGAAGTTATAGAAATCTGCTTTTGGGCTAACTAGCGTGTCCATGTTAGAGAGGATAATGCCTCGTTCCATGTCGTCTGCTTTAGCCATTTTGTCTTTCTCATCACAAGAAAGGGCCGTAAAAAGCGCAATACTTGTCGCAAGCGCTAGTGTGATTTTGGTTGTTTTCATTTGTTTTTAATTTGTGTACAGTTGTTTAGTAGCTATCTTACTGTAATTGTTACGTTAGCTACGGTTATTATCTTGTAATTCTGCTTTAAATATAGAATCTAATTTTCGTTGTTCAATTTCGCGATCCTCCACATCTTTCTGTTCTTGGTTGATAGCGTCTTTATCAAATTTTTCATTCATCTGCGATATGAAGTTGGTATGCGCCATATTTATTTCTGAAATGTTCTCCTCAACTTGAATCGAATCTAAACGACCATAGCCAAGCGCTTGTTTTAGCAACTTTATTCTTGTTTCTAAAACGATGAGTCTAGAAGAGATAGGTCTTGTATTTAATGTATCTGGTATAAAGCGATACAAGGAGTCTGAAGAAACTACGAGTCTATCTACCACTACCTTTAGGCCTTCTATAGTGTTTCGGTTTACTTTTGTGATATCGTCAGTAAAGTCATTATACGCGCCCCATTTTTCGGTAATTTCGATTACCTCGGCGTTTGGAATAGGAGCAGTATGGTTGTTTTTTCCATAGACAGCTTCGACTATCAGGTTTTTTTGACTAGCCTCAGTGGTGCTGTTATCATCATTTCCGCAGGAAGCGAAAATAAACAAAACGAGTAGTAGTGTCTGAAAATGAAATCGTTGCATAATGGCAAATTTGCACTACAAATATAAGTGCTTGTGTTAAATTTGTTTATAATTTATGGGAACTTTAACGAACAAAGTTATTAGTATATTTATACCTTCAAATAAACCCGTAAAATGGAAAAAAGAATTCTCATAATTGGAGCCTCAGGGCAAATAGGAACCGAACTCACTATGTATCTTCGTG
>JALZVC010000206.1 GCA_023301205.1 Flavobacteriaceae bacterium | reverse complement strand
TGGTTTCCAGATTTCAGATCAAATAATGCTTGGTCTTGCTTATGATAGAGAAACTACAGAATTACAACAGTTTAATGATGGTTCTTTTGAGTTCTTTTTGCGCTATGAGTTATTTAAGAAGAATGAGCGTTTAATCTCGCCAAGATTCTTTTAGAAGTTAAACCAACCACTTTAAAACGTAATTAGATTATGAGATATATATTAAAAATATCGTGCTTGATTGGTCTTATGTTGACCATTTCCGTAGTAACAGCACAAGAGAAAAAACTTGAAAAGGCAAATAAGGATTTTAACGATCTTGCTTATGTAGATGCACGTGAGGGTTATTTAAAGGTTGCGGAGGACGGTTTTTTATCTGAAGAGCTATTAATGCGCCTTGGAGATTCTTACTATTTTACTGCAGATTATGAAAATGCAGCAAGATGGTATGGAGCTTTAGCAGATTTTTCTGAAACGCCAAAGGCAGAATATATGTATCGCTATGCACAAGCACTTAAAAGTACTGGTCAGTATGCGGCTTCAGATAAGATAATGGAGAAGTTTAACGCAACAGATGCAACAGACAAAAGAGCTAACTTATTTGCGAATGAGCGTAATTACTTGAGTGAGATAGAGACCCAATCTGGAAGGTTTGAATTAATACCAGTTGAGTTTAACTCAAAATTATCAGATTTTGCTCCGGCATATTATGCAGGTAGTTTAGTTTTTGCTTCTAATAGGTTAAATGGAAAGGCTAAAGCAAAGCGAATTCACGAATGGAATGATCAACCCTTTTTAGATATTTATAGATTGCCTTTAGCTGGTGCTGATAATGGTGAGACTAAAAGTTTAAATTCTAGTATAAACACGAAGTACCACGAATCTACTGCTGTTTTTACTAAAGATGGACAGACGATGTATTTTACACGTAATAATTATACAAACAAGAAATACAAAGAAGATACGGATGGCACTAATAAATTAAAACTATATAGAGGTGTTATTGATCAAGATGGGGATTGGGAAGTTACAGAAATGCCATTTAATAATGATGAGTATTCTGTTGCACATCCTGCACTTAGTCCAGATGAGAGTACGCTTTATTTTGCAAGTGATATGCCAGGAGGAAAAGGGATGTCAGATTTGTATAAGGTAGCCATCCAAGGAGATGGATTTGGAACACCAGTATCATTAGGAGATAAAATAAATACAGAGTTTAGAGAAACGTTTCCATTTGTGAGCAAAGACAATAAGATGTATTTTGCATCAGACGGGCATCCAGGACTAGGGGGGTTAGATGTTTTTGTAACTGAATTAGGAACAGGAAGTACTGGTGAGGTGTTTAACTTAGGTCGTCCAGTGAATAGTCAAAAGGATGATTTTACGTTTATTGTTAATAATGATAGTGATACTGGATACTTTGCCTCTAACCGAGATGGTGGTATGGGTGATGATGATATCTACTCTTTTAGAAAAGTAGAAGGCGTTGAAATCATAAGTGCTTGTACACAAATGGTAAGTGGAATTGTTACTGATAAAAACACAAAATTGCCTATCCCTAACGCTAAGATTGTATTAATGGATCCTGCAAATCAAGTTATTGCTCAGCTTCTTGCTGGCGTAGATGGTTCTTTTTCATTTCCATTAGATTGTACTAAGGCATACTGTATAAGAGGGTCGAAGTTAAACTATGGTTTTGATGAGGAATGTTTTACCACTACCGCAGATCTAGCATTAGCATTAGACTTAGCTCTTGAGTTAGAGTCTTTAGACCAACCTAAAATTGGCGATGATTTAAATTTTGTCCTAGACCTGCTCCCTATTTACTTTGATTTAGATAAAGACTTTATACGTGCAGATGCACAAGTAGAATTACAAAAGGTAATTAACTTTATGAAATCTTACCCTACTGTTAAGGTGGATGTACGTTCTCATACAGATAGTAGAGATAGTGATTCCTATAATATGGATTTGTCTACAAGACGTAATAGAAATACGATAGATTATATTGCTGCTCGAGGCGGTATAGATCGCTCAAGGCTCACAGGAAGAGGATATGGAGAGTCTCAGCTAACTAATCATTGTTCTAATGGTGTTATGTGCGACGAAGGGCTACATCAACTTAACAGACGATCTGAGTTTATTATTGTAGAGTAATATACTAGTTGCTAATAAAATTACAAAATGAAAAAAGACCCATATCGGGTCTTTTTTCATTTTTACGTCTTTTTAAAAGTAATGCGTGAAAGATGAAGCGCTTATAAAAAAGCTGAAATATATTCGAATAACAAAATAAATATAGAAAAACACTTTTTTTTTATCAAGTTGTAACGCGCAATATCGGTAAATAATGTTTTTAGGCGAAAACAAGTTTGATTTTAAGTAAAAACTTGAAGGCGTTATCATTTAAACAACAAGTAGTTGTTATTTTTGTCCCTAAGTTTATAATAAAACAAGACGCGAAATTAAAATGCTTAAAAAAAACAACAAACCTAAATATCTATCTGGTGATAACTAACACTAGAATTTTAAAAAAAATGTACACTTTCTTATCCCTCCCCCTCTTAATTTTTTTTATTACTATTAATATAACTATTGTGTCTTGGTTATGGGTTCTTTTTTCGGTTAGGGTAATTTGTAATAAAGTAACAAATTTTTAGATAGTTTGAATATTTAATATTTCAGAAATAGAAATTTAGAATAGATAAACTGTCAAACTTTAATACAAGGGTCATATAGGCTGGCTTGTATTTTTAAATGAAAACCTAATATTTATTAGTATGAAAAATAAATTACAATTGAAGTCACTTAATCTAGGAAAGTCTCTTAGTGCTTCATTACTAGTTGCACTGTTTACACTATTTTTTTCACAACAGGTTAGTGCGCAATGTGTTGACCAAAGCTCTACAGGAGATTGTGATGGAGACATGATTGCAAATCAAGATGATCTTGATGATGATAATGATGGTATTTTAGATGTCGATGAGTGTGGAGTTTCATCATCACTTAATATAGCTGGCCAGCCTGTTTCACTTAATGGAGGTGCTTTTAGCATCAATGATATTGATGGTTTGGTTGTAGATGATGTTCTCAGGGTGCAAAATGTAGGTGTTTTTAACGGTATTGTTACAGATGCATTAATTACAATTACATCAAATTCAAATACGACTAATGCAAGCGCATCTATAGATTATCGTAATGCTGGCGCATCCTTGCAATTGGTAAACTCTAATGCCAACTTGGATCAGCATTTTCGATTCACTCTTGAATTAGTTGAAACAACTACTACTAATCCAAATTTGGTAGCCTCATTAGTTTTTCCTGCAGCAGATATTGATTCTCGTGAGGATAGAAATTTTACTGAAGTAATAGGTTTTCTTAATCCGTTGGCTACAGAGCTTAATGCTACTACTGCATTAGAAGAGGTTGGGTTTGCAAATTTACTTGCTCCTGCGCCACACACATTTTTTAGGCTTGATCCAGCAGGTAATTCAGTTGGGTCTCAGACAGATTGGTTTGATGAA
>JALZVC010000205.1 GCA_023301205.1 Flavobacteriaceae bacterium | reverse complement strand
AAGGGTAAGATTAAGATTAAAAAGATAGAAGACAATACAGCGGCAGAAGTTGAGATAATGATTCATATTGCTTCTGGGATCTCACCAGATAAGACCATCGATGCCTTATACGCCTTTACTAATTGCGAGAATTCTATTTCGCCATTAGGTTGTGTAATTGAAGACAACAAACCTTTATTTGTTGGTGTTTCTGAAATGCTAAGAGTATCAACAGATCGTACTGTTCAATTATTAAAGAGCGAACTAGAGATACAACTTAACGAATTTGAAGAGCAATGGCATTACGCGAGTTTAGAGCGTATATTCATTGAAAACAGAATCTATCGTGATATAGAAGAAGAGGAAACTTGGGAAGGAGTAATTACAGCAATAGACAAAGGATTAAAACCACATACCACTCATTTAAAGCGGGCGGTAACAGAAGAAGATATTGTTCGATTAACCGAAATACGAATCAAACGTATTTCGAAATTTGATATTGATAAGGCGCAGCAAAAGATTGATTCACTTGAAGATAGCATCGCTCAGGTAAAGCATCACTTAGCCCATCTAGTCGAGTATGCTGTAGATTACTTTAAGCGATTAAAGAAAGAATATGGCACCGGGAAAGAACGAAAGACAGAAATTAAAATCTTTGATGATATTGAAGCTTCTAAGGTGGTAATTAGAAATACAAAACTTTATGTAAACCGAGAAGAAGGCTTTATTGGTACGAGCTTACGTCGTGATGAGTATGCTGCAGATTGTAGTGATCTTGATGATATTATTGTCTTTACAGAAGACGGAAAAATGATGATCACTAAAGTAGATAGCAAGACTTTTATAGGCAAAGGTATACTGCACGTTGCGGTGTTTAAGAAGAAAGACAAACGTACAATCTATAATATAATTTACAAAGATGGTGGGAAGGGAGCGACCTATGTAAAGCGTTTTTCCGTTACTTCGGTAACAAGAGATAAGGTGTATGATTTGACTGCTGGTAACAAAGGTTCAAAAGTGTATTATTTTACCGCAAACCCTAATGGTGAAGCAGAACTGGTGACCATATTATTGCGCCAAAGCGGAAGCATTAAAAAGTTGAAATGGGATCTAGACTTTAGTGATATCTTAGTAAAAGGTCGTGCGTCTAAAGGAAATATAGTCACCAAGTATCCATTGAAGCGTGTAGAATTAAAAGAAAAAGGACTTTCCACATTGAAGCCAAGAAAAATCTGGTTTGATGATACGGTTCAACGACTTAATGTGGATAGTCGTGGAGAGCTATTGGGTGAGTTTACAAGTGAAGATCGGTTATTGGTTATCAATCAAAAAGGGATAATAAAAACGGTTATCCCAGAGGTAACGCTTCATTTTGACGAAGACATGATTGTTCTAGAAAAATGGGACCCTAAAAAACCCATTTCTGCTATTTATTGGGAAGGAGAAAAGGAATTATTTTATGTAAAACGCTTTTTAATTGATAATCCAGATAGGGACGAACTTATTATTACAGAGCACCCTAAATCGTATCTAGAGCGGGTGTTTACTGATTATCGCCCTGCAGCAGCGATTGTATTTGCTAAGAAAAGAGGACAAGACAGACAAGAGAATTTGGAGCTTGATCTAGCAGAATTTATTTCTATAAAAGGAATAAGTGCAATGGGGAATCAATTGACTAAGGATAAGATAATCGAGATTAACGCTTTACCACCATTACCGTATGAGTTGGAAGAGCCTAAATTAAAAGAAGACTTAGAGGTAATTGATGAGGTAGAGGTGCCTACCGAAGTACCTACTGAGATAAATGAAACGCCAGCAACAGAAACAAAAGAAGATAGTTCGAATGTTCCTGACACAGCTAGAGAAGATGATGAAGATGAAGATCCATCTATTGGCGAAGATGGCCAAGCAACACTATTTTAATGACTTCAGAAAAAAGCACATTCGATAAGTTTACAGCGTATTTGATCCCTTATCATCGTTGTCATTATTATTCTAAACTATCTAAAGAAGAAATTTTGGGTAGAATTTCTAAGCGAACGGAGCCTGAGAAAATGTTCAGATTAAGAGGTTGGCTCGCTAGTAGCGATAAAACAAGAGCGTTTGAAGGAACAGTGGGGCAAGACGAATTTAAAATCAATAAACTGTCTAAGAAAAAGAAAAATTATGCACCTGTACTTTCAGGTCGTTTAACTAGTTCTGTTCAGTATACAAAAGTTGACATTTCTATGCGATTAAGCTATTATGTGTTGATTCTTGTACCCGTCTGGTTATTATTAGTGGGCAATGTCTTTTTAAAGTCCAATTTCTCTTTTGAAGATTTTACAAAAGGAGATATAACGAATTGGTTTCCAGTAGGATTTGTATTATTATTTTATGCTTTCTTAACAGGTAGCTTTCATTATCACTTAGCTAACGTGAAAAAAGACCTCGAAACAATCATTGATCCTGTTGATGATGCAGCTACTGGAACACCAGGAGGAGCAAGCTGGATTATAAGAAATTAATAGAATAATCTATTCCTCTTCGCTAGATGAATTATTATATTTAATAACAACAGGATTAAAACGTGCTAGTAACTTAGCGGGCACTTTAAAGTCTGCGGAATAGGTAAGTCCTTCTTGTCGCTTTTTAAACGTTATAAATGCCCAATTGTACCAGCGTGCATCTGTTGCTTTTTTAGATTGGTCTTGATGCGTAATTGATCCAAAAGTAGTACGCTTGAGCCAAGTAGTAATGGTGTATAGTCCAAGTCCGTTGTATGCTGCGCGTTCTAAAACGGTTGCAAACTCTGTCTCGTCAAACTTATATTCTTTTGCCGAAATAGCCTTTTTGTTAAGATTGGTTAATCCTTTAAATATTTCGGTTTGTAAAAATTCTAATTCTGTCATAGGGCAAAGGTGGGGTAAATAAATCGAGTTAAATAATAAATTTTTATATCAATGTTTATTGCGAACTCTTAAATAAAAGCGTTCTACTTTTTCTCTTGCCCAATCGTGTTTTCTTAAAAAGACGAGACTCGATTTTAAAGTTGGATTACTGTAAAAACAATTGATACGACACGCTTCTGCCATCTTTTCCCAACCTTGATGAAGTATGAGCTCTTCGAGCATAGACTTTAACGTGATGCCGTGTAATGGATTATTAGATTGTTTTACAACGGGTTTCTTCTTTTGTAGTACCGCAAAGAGTTCTTTGTCCATTCTATCTGCATTAGAGTTGTTACAACGCTCAAATACAATGGTTTTAAAATATGCTTGAAAATAAGTGCGGTATTCTTTTAGACTTCCGCCAAATGGTCGCTTCTCAGTATCATCTGTTAAGGGGAGGTCAAAAAACACACCCACAAGCTTTCCGTTATCTGATAGTAAGGACGCCATTTTTGTAGCGTACTTGGTTCTATTCATTTTAACAGGAGGGAAGGAACAAAAGAACGTCTGTTCTAGAACTAGGTCATACTCCGCTTTGTGCTTAAAAAAATCTTGTTGAAGCAACTGTTCTTTTGGAAAATCTGGAATTCGTTTTTTTAAATTATCTAGCGGTGTTGTAGCAATATCAAGGACAAAAACATTTTTAAACCCATTATTCCAAAGGTATTCTGCTTCATAAGCATTTCCAGCTCCAGGTATTAGGATACGAATGGTTTTGTCTGTTAACTGATCTATGTATTGCTTTAAGGGTTCAGAAATTTTACCTAAATCCCAACCTGTCCGGTTTTCATCGTATCGCTCTTGCCAATATTCTTGCTCGCTCATTTAGGTTATTTTAGTAGTAGGTTGTTTAATGAATTCCTATTTCCGAAGTTAAAATTAGACTCACGAAAGTTGCCGTAAGCCTTCATAAACAACTACACTCACTGCATTTGCAATATTGATGCTGCGTATGTGATCGCTATGCAAAGGTATCTTATAAATGTGGGCTGGGTGTTTGTTTATTATTTCTGAAGAGAGACCTGATGATTCTTTTCCAAAAAGTAACATAAGATTATCCTCAAATGGGATATCCCAAACAGTTTGTGTCCCGTGACTACTTAAAAGAACCATCTTTTTATTGCTATTTTTCTCGTAAAACTCATCAATAGTCTCGTATATAGAAAGTTGGATGTGTTTCCAATAATCCAGTCCAGCACGTTTTAGTCTACTGTCTGAAATTTCAAATCCAAAAGGTTTTATTAAATGTAAATGTGCACCAGTCGCTAGGCTCAATCTGCCTATGTTACCCGTGTTATTAGGTATTTCTGGATGTACAAGGACAATGTGTAAAGGCATCTTATTGATTTAAAATATGCTTTAATTGACGAAAAACAGCTTGTTCTATTTGATCAAATTTTCCATCTGACCAGAATAATTCCTTTACTTCTGAGATTAAGGCGTCTATTTGTTTTAGGTTGTATCCTAAATGGCCTAAAGATTCGTATATTTTTGCGATGCTTTGGTGGTCGTTATCTTCATTAAACTCTTCCCTTATAGCGTCATACTTCGCGCTGCCTATTTTTTGATGAATATAGTGTTTTTCTTCTTTTTTTAATATCAAGTCTGCATTTGCACAATATAAGAGGATATAGACCTTCAAGTCATCTTTATTCCAATAATCTCTGGATGAGTTTTTATTTTCTCTCATCGCTTATTCTTGTTCAATGTCTTCTGGAAGTGTAGACACAATTGTACTCGTGGTTTTTCTATACTTCATGTTAATAAACTCTATAAGTAAAGAGAATGCAATGGTGAAGTAGAGATACCCTTTCGGTATAACACCTACTTGAGAACCAAAAATTTCTAGATGCGATAAATGCGCACCTTCTGCAATTAACATAAAACCGATGAGGATTAAAAAAGATAATCCAAGTAACTGTACCGTAGGATGTTTAGTTACAAATCTACCCACAGGGTTGGCAAAAATCATCATTATAATTACAGAAACAATTACTGCTATCACCATAATAACTAGTGCATCACGAGGTGTTTCTCCCACACCATTAGTCATACCGACTGCCGTTAAAATAGAATCGAAAGAAAAGACAATATTGATCAAGCAGATTTGTATTACCGCCTTAGTTAGCGTTGTTTTCCTACTTTTTGTTACTTCGCGTTCGTCGTGTCCTTTATCCTCTACTTTTTCGTGTATTTCGCTTACAGATTTGTATAGTAAAAAGAGACCTCCTCCTAGCAATATAAGACCTTGACCACTCAATCCAACTTTAAACCAAGAAAGATTAACGTGCCAGAAGGGCGCTTCTAGAGCAACAAGCCACGAGATTCCAAATAACAGCACCACTCTGATGATCATCGCCATAAACAAACCAATATTCGTGGCTTTTTTCTGGAGCGCTTCGGGGAGTTTACTCGCTGCTAACGAAATGAATATTATATTATCTACACCAAGTACAATCTCAAGAAAGGTTAATGTTAAAAGGGCTACAAGGGCATCTGGAGAGGTTAAAATTTCAAATATTTCAAACATATTAATTGGTTTTTAGTTTAGTCGGTTATTTTTCTTGCGGTTCCTTTTTCTTTTCTGTCTTCACCTACAATATTGTATTCAAATAGGTATTGGTCACCTTCTGTAGTCAATATTTTCATGTGTATCGCCTTCTTTTCTGCCATATTCTTCGGGCTTAAGTGCTTTACAATAAACTCGCAGTTATTTAACCATCGTACGGAAGACGTATCAACTTTACCTCTAAAGTAGTCAATTTCTGTAGAATCTGTACGCACAAAGGTCGTTTTAGTGATTTCTGTGCCTATTAAGGTTTCAAACTCAAAAGTACCGGTTTTAAAATTTGTGCAATTACGCTCTGGTTGATAACAGCTTGCGAGTAATAAGGCGCTTAAAAGGATAAAATATTTCATAGAAAGTTTACTACGCGAATTTCTGAAATTTTAACCAAAGACGTGAATACTTCTAGGGTAAATATTCTTTAAAAGAACCGTCTTTATAGAAAATAACGATTCTGTCAATCTTTGCTGCGGTATTTGGAGTTGTTTTTGGCGTTCGTAAAGGAGATAAAACTTCATTTTGTTGCTTTTGAGGGAAAATTTCATTTTTTTCTTCAGAAATATTCTTGGTTGAAGTTTCAGTAGGGGGTAAGGAGCCTTTTCCATTTAAGAGCCAATACAATTCTACTTCGTCGTAAGTATGCACAACTTTCATTACAAACTCTAAACTGGGCTTGTTTCTGCCAGAAATAATATGCGAAATAGTAGAGCGATTAAAGTCGAGAGCAAGGGCAAAAGCAGTCGCCGAAATCCCATAATATGATAGGATTTTTTCTATTCGTTTTGCAAATTCTACACTGTTTACCATTGTAACATACCGTTTGTGTTCTGTAGCGTTTACAAATGTAAAGTATTATGATTTCATAACAAAACATTGTTAATAAAGCCTATTTGTTTATAAATTAAAGCTTTATCTTATCTATTTTAAATTATTGATATAGAGTGCTTTAATATTAATTTACTTATCGTATACTGTATTATCATCAAAACGAATTTATTTTGTTACAACTGTAAACGAATCATTTTTAAATTCTTGTTTACTTTTGTAAACTTTATATGCTATACATTTGTAAACACATTTAAAATCAACGATTATTTTACAAGACTATTTAAATACAAAAGAGACGAAAATTTCGGGTAGATATATTACACTGGATCATGTAATGCCAGTGTTGCATTGCTACAAAGAAATTATGCCAATAACTGTAATTGGCAGCTCAGAACTAGGTGAAGAAATCCCGATGATCACTATAGGGTCTGGAAAGAAAAAATTTCTTGTTTGGTCTCAAATGCACGGAAATGAAAGTACCACCACAAAGGCATTACTGGATTTTCTCAAGCTTATTGCGCAACAACAGCAAGAGTCAACGGCTATAGAGGCCTTTTTAAAGACACATACCGTAAAAATAATACCAATACTCAATCCAGATGGAGCGCGGGCATACACGAGAGTAAACGCAAATGGAGTGGATCTTAATAGAGATGCACAATTGTGTTCTCAAAAAGAAAGCAAAGCATTGCGTGAAGTATTTGATGCATTTCAGCCAGATTTGTGTCTAAACATGCACGATCAACGTACTATTTACGGGCTTCCTTCTGGTAAATCTGCAACTGTTTCCTTTTTATCTCCCTCTGCTGACGCCAGTCGGGGTTTAACTAAAGCGCGTGAAGTAGCAATGCTTGACATTGCTAAGATGGCTAATGTGCTAGCAACAGTGATTCCGGGGCAAATAGGAAAGTATGACGACGGTTTCAACTTAAATTGCGTAGGGGATACATTTACGCATCTTGGTGTGCCCACCATTTTATTTGAGGCAGGACATTATCCGGGGGATTATTCTCGAGAAATTACCAGATCGTATATATACAGAGCGTTACTAGTGGTCTTTACCATTGAAGAAGTAGCTAACATCTTTAAGGTTGGTGATTATTTACAATTGCCAGAGAATGAAAAGTCTTTTTGTGACATTGTTCTTAAAGATGTTCGTCTCCATGATGAAGAAGCTCCTCAAGATATCGCGATACAGTATATAGAGAGCTTAAAAGATGGTAAGATTGATTTTCAAGCAACGCTTCTAGAATTACGTACAAATCTTATAGGCCATACGCAAATAGCCTGTAATGGTGATTATGTTGTCTTAAATAACGGCAATAATGTGCGTTTAAACGAAAGTATCTGTAAAGTGTATAATAAATCTAAGGGAATTGAACTTTTGATAAATATTTGACAAATATTATTAGTAATTTTGGCGTTTAAATAAAGATTCAATAAAATGGCCAAATTTAAACTAGACGAAACAGATCATAGCATATTAGATATGTTAATAGACAACACGAGAACCCCTTTTACAGATATAGCTAAAAAACTTAATATATCTGCAGGTACTGTTCACGTGCGGGTTAAAAAGATGGAAGAGGCGGGTATTATTACAGGTAGTTCTTTACGTCTAGATTATATTAAATTAGGATATTCTTTTATTGCTTATGTAGGTGTATTTTTAAATAAAACTTCGCAAACGCAGTTTGTGCTCGAGCGTATTAATGATATTCCTTATGTTACTGTAGCTCACGTTACCACAGGAAAGTTTAATATATTCTGTAAAATAAGAGCCAAAGATACAGGTCACGCAAAAGATATCATTTACTTAATTGATGATATAGAAGGCGTAACAAGAACAGAAACAATGATATCATTAGAAGAGAGCATCAACGATAAAAAGAGATTGATGCACTCTATATTTAACACAATAGACTAATATGATTAAAGATACTGAATACGGTGCATACTACAGCCCTTATGTATCTGCGGTGAAAACCAATGATATTGGCGCGGAGCTAACAAAGGGATTAAAAGAGGTTTCTTCATTTTTTGAAAACATACCTCAAGAAAAACAAACATATAGTTACGCAGCTGGTAAATGGACGCCTAAAGAAGTGTTTGTACACCTAATTGATTGCGAACGTGTATTTATGTATCGCGCTATGCAAATAGTTCGATCTAAAAATGTGGATCTAGAAGGTTTTGATCAAGATGAATTTGTAGCAAATAGTAATGCCAACGCTAGAACAATGGATAGTCTTTTAAATGAATACACAGCAGTGCGTTCTGCATCTATACAATTTATAGAAAATTGCGAAGCTAATACACTTACAAAAATGGGTAAGGCAAGTAATAGTCCACTATCTGCAAGAGCAGCAGCTTATATTACACGAGGGCACGAAATGCACCACATAAAGGTGTTGAAAGAAAAGTATTTATAGTAAAAAACAAAAAAGAGGCGGTTGCCTCTTTTTTGTTTACTCTAATTCACGCTCTTCTTTAGCACAAATTCTTGTACTAAATCCTCATAGTGATCATCATCATATCTATTTGTATGCTTTTCTACTAAAAGCATAAGGATCTCGGGAGTTAATTCTTTATAGTCTACAGTAATACGTTTCATACTATTCCAGTTAAAGAGACTAAAATATTAGAAACTTAATTCGTCCTTTAGTTAAATGCTATTTTTTAAGCTTTTATAATAACTAAAACTTTCCAGGATACTTTCTTCTGCAACTTTCTGGTTAACAAGGGGTTTTCCTATGTTTTCTAATAGCACAAAAAGCACTTCACCACCTCTATTTTTCTTATCGTGTTTCAGTAACGTAATAATTTCTGACACAGCAGCACTAGAAAAATCTACGTGACCACAAACTTTTAGCAGTTCTTTGCTTGCATTTTGATACTTAGCTACTGGGAAACCAGCTTGGTGTA
>JALZVC010000204.1 GCA_023301205.1 Flavobacteriaceae bacterium | reverse complement strand
CCGCGTTGAACATCACCAAATTCCATAATGTCTTCAATCACTTTACGTGCATTGTTAGAAGGTACTGCAAAAGAATATCCTACAAAAGATCCGGTTTCACTTGTAATAGCCGTATTGATACCTACTAGTTCTCCGTTTACATTAACTAAGGCGCCACCGCTATTTCCTCTATTTACGGCAGCATCTGTTTGTATAAATGACTGTGTATCGCTATCGCCAGCAAGATCTCTTGCCTTGGCACTTACAATACCCGCGGTAACCGTAGAGGTAAGATTAAAAGGGTTTCCTACGGCAAGTACCCATTCTCCAATTTTTATTTCATTAGAGTCTGCAAAAGCTACGTAAGGGAATTCTTCATCGTCTGCAATTATACGTATCAACGCAATATCTGTTTTAGGATCTGTACCTACTAGTTCGGCTTCGTAGGTTTTATTATTGTTTAACGTTATGGTTAGTTCGCTTGCATTTTCTATCACGTGATTGTTAGTTACAATAAAGCCGTCTGGCGAAATAATAACGCCACTCCCTGTACCTAGCATCGATCTTGGCTCACCACCTCCATTAAACAAATCAAATACATTTGTAGGTTGCTTACTAATCGTTTTATTTTTTACGTGAACCACTGCGTTAACCGTTTTTTCTGCCGCGACAGTAAAATCAATTCCTGTATTTACCGCTTTAGTATTGGTAAATGTTGTGGGTGTATATATTGGGTTTTCCTCAAGTATTTCTGTTTTAATAACGACTTGATCTTCATCTAACATTTTATATCCTCCTATCGATGCAACTCCAGCTAAAAGCGCTACAGCAAATAATTTCATGGTCTGTTTCATGTGTTGTATGTTTAAAGGTTATATAAAGGTAACACTTATTTGACGACGAATATTATGTGGGGTTACAAAAATTAACAACCATTAACATATAAGAAAAGTTAGTGATGCCTTTTGCTTTTTATACCTTTGCTTCCTATGAAATTGACTTTTTATAAATATCAGGGTACCGGAAATGATTTTGTCATCCTTGATAATCGAGATTTGACTTTCCCTAAAGACGATACACAGCTCGTTGCGAGTATGTGTGATCGCAAATTTGGGATAGGAGCAGATGGACTAATTTTATTAGAGGAAGACGTCGCTTCAGATTTTAAAATGGTGTACTATAATGCAGATGGAAACCAAAGCTCTATGTGTGGTAATGGCGGAAGATGCATCGTCGATTTTGCGAGAAGTTTAGGAATCATTTCTAACGAAACAGAATTTATAGCCACAGATGGTTTGCACGAGGCACATATAAATGATGAAATAGTATCCTTAAAGATGATTGATGTATCTGATTTTAAAATTTCAGAAAATTTTATTTTTTTAAATACAGGGTCGCCGCATCACGTTCAGCTAGTAAAAGAATTAGACGATTTTGACGTAAAAAATAAAGGAAAGGATATAAGATGTAATGTGTACGGAGAAGCTGGAGCAAATGTAAATTTTGTAGAACAAATTTCTAATGACGTCTTTAAAGTTAGAACTTATGAACGTGGGGTAGAAGATGAGACACTTTCTTGTGGTACTGGAGTAACAGCAGTTGCGCTTGCCTTGCATAAAATGAATAAATTACAAGAGCATAAAGCGAGTTTATTGACGCCAGGAGGAACGCTTCGAGTTCGATTTACTCCGGGGAATACTGGTTATAAAAATGTATTTTTAGAAGGTCCAGCAACAATGGTATTTAAAGGAATATGGGAGCAATAAACTTAAGAGGTGAAAAAGTCGTGCTAAGAGCACTAGAGCCAGAAGATGTAGCGTTCTTATTTTCTGTTGAGAATACTACAGATTATTGGGAACTGAGTAATACCCAAGCACCTTATTCTAAACATGTTTTAAAGCAATATTTAAGTAATGCACATCAAGATATTTATGAAGCCAAACAATTGCGATTGGTCATTACAAAAGCCGATACTGAGGACGCCTTAGGGTTTATTGATTTGTTCGATTTTGACCCCAAGAATAGGAGAGTGGGTGTTGGTATTTTACTAATTGAAGGAGCTCGAGGTAAAGGATTTGGTGCAGATGCTTTAGATACGTTGTGTAATTATGTATTTGATGCATATCAAGTACATCAACTTTTTGCAAATATCACATCAGGAAATACAGCGAGTATTACGCTGTTTGAAAATCAAGGGTTTAAAAAAATAGGGGTTAAAAAAGATTGGATTATTTCCGAAGGAAATTTTAAAGACGAAATAGTATATCAACATATAAAAGAATAAATGTATCTCAAAAAAATAGTTTTAGCAGTTGCGCTCATTGGATTGGTTTTTATGGCAGGTTTTGCTTATTACGTATATAGCAATGTTTTTACACCTAACACAGCCTTCAATAATGAGGAGGCTCATATCTATATCCCAACTGGAGCTTCTTTTCAACAAGTAGTTAATGAAGTGTCTCCTTTACTTGAAGACGTCGATAAATTTATCGCTGTGGCAAAACGAAAGCAATACAATGCTAATGTGAAGCCTGGACATTTTATCATTACAAAAGGGATGAATAACAATGAAATTGTCAATAGCATCCGTTCTGGAAATGCACCTATCGCTATTAAATTTAATAATCAAGAACGATTAGAAAATCTTGCAGGCCATCTTTCACGACAAATGGAACCTGATAGCCTTACTTTTATTAATGCTTTAAAAGATCCAGCATTTTTAAAAGAAGGTGGGTATAATGCAGATACCGCATTGTCTATGTATATCCCCAATACCTATGAGGTTTATTGGAATACCACTGCAGAAGATTTTAGAAATAAAATGCAAGCAGCATACAAGCGTTTCTGGAATGCTCATAGAAAAGCAAAAGCAGCCCAATTGAACTTGACACCACTGCAGGTTATTTCACTTGCTGCTATAGTGCAAAAAGAGACGGCAAAAGTTGACGAACGCCCTATGGTAGGTGGATTATATGTAAATCGTCTTAAAAAAGGAATGTTGTTGCAAGCAGATCCAACAGTGATTTATGCGAAAAAGCGGAGTGAGAATGATTACGCTCAAGTTATAAAACGAGTACTCTACAAGGATTTAACTATTGACTCAAAATACAACACATATAAATATACTGGAGTACCGCCAGGCCCTATCGCGATGCCGGATGTTTCTTCTATTGAAGCAGTACTCAATTATAAACACCATAATTACCTGTTCATGGTGGCCGACGTGACTAATTTTGGTTATCATAAGTTCGCAAAAACGCTTTCTGGTCACAACAAAAACAAAGCGACCTATGTAAAATGGATTAATGACAACGGTGTAAATCGTTAATATTTCTATCACTTCGAAAATTTTAAGTTGTTGAAAAACTGTTCATTACTATTGTCTTCGGGTAAAAATCTTATATAATAATCCACTAACTTTCCAACCAACAAAAGCTTCAAATTTGCTTTTAACTTTTTTTAACACACATTGCTTTGTTGATACTCAAATCGTAGTACCTTTGCACCGCGAAAATAAAGGGTAGTTTCTCTTGAAATTTCAGAAAAAATGAATAAAAAAGAAAGTGTTTTAGTATTCGTTATTGTGTTAATGATTGGGATAAAAACGGGTTATTCTAGTGAATTTTCAATAGACTTCTCTCACTACAAAATTGGTGATGTAGCATTAGAGTATACTGTGCTTCAAGAAGATGAGGTACAACACAATAGCTATAGTTCGGTATCTTTTTCAATCTTCTTAGATAAAGGATTTATTGGTTTTAAAGAAGCTTTAGGTTTTAAAGAATCTCAAGGTAGGTATGGTGCTGTAAATCAGTATGGATATTTAGGTAAATATCAGTTTGGTAGAAGCACACTAGAAATGATAGGAATTAATAATCCTAGTTTATTTCTACATGATGCCCAATTACAGGAGGCAGCATTTAATGCAAATACTTCCCGCAATAAATGGATTTTACGCAAGGATATTAAAAGAAGCGTTGGTAGATATATAGACGGTGTGAAAGTAACCGAAAGCGGAATTCTGGCCGCAGCGCATCTTGCTGGTGCTGGAAATGTAAAAAAACACCTTCGCTCTGGAGGTGCAACTCAGTTTGAAGACGCAAATGGTGTTACTATAGCTTATTATTTAAAGAAGTTTTCTGGTTACGATACCTCTTTCATACAAGCAAATAGAAAGGCAAAAGCGATAACTTTATAGTTTACATTTTTTGTATAATAAAAAGGGTAGGTCTTTTATGTAGATCTACCTTTTGTCTTTTCCAATCATTTGCAGTTAATGTTTTAATGTTTTCTGTTGAAAGTGTGATGTCACAAGCAACGCAAATACTCGTGTTGCCGTTAAGACTACTAATAAGGCTTTCAAGCATTTGGTTGTTTCTGTAAGGAGTTTCAATAAATGCTTGTGCTTGATCGTAATCTCCACTAAGTTTTTCTAGTCTTTTTAAAGCTGCCTTACGCTCTTGTTTATCTATGGGTAAATAACCATTAAAGGCAAAATTTTGGCCATTAAAACCGCTTGCCATCATTGCAAGTAAAATTGAAGAAGGTCCCACGAGGGGTACTACTTTGATTCCGTTTTTATGTGCTTCTTGCACTACAAGAGCTCCTGGATCTGCAATACCAGGGCAGCCAGCATCAGAGACAACACCCACATCTTTCCCTTCCAGACAAGGAGTAATCATAGCAGGTATTTCTTCTGGAGCCGTGTATTTATTTATTTCACTAATATGTAGATTTTCTTGACTTTTATTTGGGCTTATATTTTTAATAAATCGTCTCGCAGATTTTTCGTGTTCCACCACATAATGGTCTATTTCTTCTACTGCTTTTTTTACTAAAAAAGGCAATACTTCTAGAGGAGGCGTGTCGCCTAATGTGCAAGGAATTAAATATAGGTTTCCTTTATTGTGATCCATATAACAATTTTAATATTTATAATGTTTATGCATTAGATATAGCTTTAAAAAAATAATGTTGTCAAGGATAGGTTAATACTTGGCAACATTATAAAGATATTACTTGTTTTTATTGAATTACTAGTTTTTTAACAGCAGAGACGCCATTGGTGTTAGTTACGCTTACAAGGTAGACACCTTTAGATAAACCTTCTGTAGTGATCATTTTATTTGATTTATTCACCGGAGATTCAATTATTAAACGTCCTTTACTGTCTAAGATTTTTACCGAAGCGATAGTGTCATTCTTAATAGAAATAGAGAACGAATTTGTTGCTGGATTAGGAAATAAGCTGATAGAATTTTGAAATTTATTTTCTTCAGTGCTTAATATTCCACCTACTATTTTGTATATATTTCCATCAAAATTTGCGACATACAATGTATTATTTACATCTTCTCCAAAACCTGCCCAAATGCTGCCACCAAAGTTGCCTTGGTCTATGTAGGCGTCATTTTCATCTATTGTTCCAATCATTCCATTAATATCTGCAAAAACATAAACATTTTGAAGGTCTGAGTATTCTTTACCTCTGTAAACATAGCCCCCTACAACGGATCCGCCACCAACCCAATCGTAATCCAATACAGGGAATTTTAATTCGCTCATATTAGGACATGCGCTTGTGTTAAATACAGAGTTGCCTTCATAACATCTCCAGCCATAATTAAGACCTGCCTCGGTAAGACTTGCTTTGTTTACTTCTTCTTTTGCGTTTTGACCAACATCGCCTATCCAGATAGTATTTGTTTGGTCATCTATAGAAAATCTAAATGGATTTCTTAGGCCAGTTGCCCAGATCTCATCACGTATTCCTGTGTCATTAATAAAAGGGTTGTCTGCTGGTATTCCATATTCATTTCCATTTGCCGGATTGTCGATATCAATTCTAGATATTTTACCTAGAAGTAAATTAGGATTTTGTGCATTATTGTCTGTGTCGCCAGCACCGCCACCGTCACCAAGGCCAATATAAAGAAAGCCGTCAGGACCAAAAGTAATGGTACCTCCATTATGGTTTGACTGTGGCTGGTTTACATTAAGTATTGGTAGTTCTGAATTTGGGTCTGCAACATTAGCATCACCTGTTGAAACGGAGTATCTTGAAATTTGCGTATCGCTACTAAGGTTAGAGTAGTGTATATAGAAAAAACCATTTTTTGCATAGTCAGGGTGAAAAGCTAGACCTAATAATCCACGCTCGCCACTACTATTTACAATGCTTTCTATATTTAAAAAAGGAATGCTATTCGTGGATCCATCCTCGTTTAGGATTTTTATTATTCCATCTTGTTCAGCAATAAAAATACGATTGTCACCTGCATTTTGAATGTCAATAGGGCTGTTAAAATTAGAAGCAAATACTTCTACCGAAATTTCTTGTGCATAAGCATAGAATATATTAGACGTTACTAAAAGAAATAGCAATAGATTTGATTTTTTCATGATGCACTTGTTTTTAGTAAAAATAGGTATAATGTCCCTTTTTAAATGGAAAGCCTACTCACTATTTTTTCACAAGCTTGATGTAACATCTGGTATACATTATCAAAACCTTGATGACCTCCATAATATGGATCTGGGACATCCACTGCTTCTCCTGGGAAAATCTCATCTAAAATTATAGCGACCTTTGCCTTCTCTTCTGGGGTATTTGCTAGTTTTAGTACATCCCTATAATTAGAGGTATCCATCACAAAAATATGATCGTAGATTTCATAATCGTAGGTTGAAAATTGTTTGCCGCGTTGTTGGGTAATGTCAATTCCGTTTTTTTCTGCTACTTCAATGCTGCGTGGGTCTGGTTTACTCCCCACGTGCCAACTTCCAGTGCCTGCAGAATCGACTTGTACTTTTTCTGGATCTACCATGGCAGTTAAAATACCTTCTGCTAATGGTGACCTGCAGATGTTACCTAAGCAAACCATTAAAATTTTTGTTTTCATTGTGTCACATTTCCGAAGTTAATAAAAATAAAAATCCCACCGATGAGGCAGGATTTTAATCAATTAAAGTGTTAGTTTTTTCTGTAGGTCTTCTACGTATTTTCTAAACTGTTTGTCAGTGCTGGCAAGGTTGTCAACCGTTTTACAAGCGTGTAATACGGTGGCGTGATCGCGCTGCCCTATTTGCGAACCAATGGATGCTAATGAAGCTTTGGTGAACTTCTTTGCAAAGAACATGGCTAGTTGTCTAGCTTGGACAATGTGGCGCTTTCTAGTTTTAGATTGTAAAGTGTCTACATCCATCTGGAAATAATCACTCACAACTTTTTGTATGTAATCTATAGAAACTTCACGTTTGGTGTGCTTCACATAATTATCTACAATCTTTTTAGCAAGATCAATTGTTATTTCTTTCTTATTGAACGAAGAGTGCGCAATTAAAGATATGATAGCACCTTCTAGTTCTCTAATATTTGTCTTGATGTTGTTTGCTAAAAACTCAACAATATCATCTGGCATTTCAACACCGTCTCTATAAAGTTTGTTTTGGATAATCGCAACACGTGTGTCGTAGTCAGGATGATTAAGTTCTGCAGACAGTCCCCATTTAAAACGAGAAAGTAGGCGCTGCTCAATATCAATCATGTCTACAGGTGCTTTGTCACTTGTAAGGATTACTTGTTTGCCGTTCTGGTGCAAGTGGTTAAAGATGTGAAAAAAGACATCTTGTGTTCCTGCTTTACCAGAAAGTAATTGAATATCATCTACAATCAATACATCTATAATTTGATAAAAATGTATAAAATCGTTACGATTGTTTTTCTTTACAGATTCACTGTATTGCTGCACAAATTTTTCTGCTGAAATATAAAGTACCGTTTTCTCAGGATACTTATCTTTAATGTCGACTCCAATTGCGTGCGCTAAATGCGTTTTTCCTAGACCTACACTACCAAATACTAGTAATGGGTTAAAAGAAGTGCCTCCAGGCTTATTTGCTACTGCTATACCTGCAGAACGAGCTAAGCGGTTAGATTCTCCTTCTAGATAATTTTCAAAATTATAGTTAGGGTTAAGTTGAGACTCAATTTTAACATTGCGAATGCCAGGTATCACAAATGGGTTTTTGAGTTGCGGGCTTTTATTTTTTAATGGAACGTCTACGTTCTGTGAACCTTGGTTATTACTACGGTTGGTACTTGGTATTTTTTCTGTAAATGGTTGTTTGTTGCCATATGTGTTTTCCATTCTAATGTTGTACACTAACTTTGCGCTTGTTCCCAACTCACGCGTAAGTGCAACTTTAAGAAGTTTTACATAATGTTCCTCTAAAAATTCATAGAAAAATTTACTAGGTACTTGAATGCTTAATGCATTATCCGTAAGTTTAACCGCTTTGATAGGTTCGAACCAAGTTTTGTAAGCTTGAGACGTAATGTTGTCTTCGATAAAGGACAGGCAATTTGTCCAAACTGATTCAGCAGTTTTACTCATGTTGCGGTTGTGGTTAATAGGTTGATAAATTAGTGCTGAAATTGATGAAATTGGGAGCTATCATACGTATCTCTCAGCTATGCAAATATGTGAACAATTAATTGAATAAAAAAACCAAATATACCTTGAATATTAATTTTTTTTCATGCATACTAGGTAAGCGATTCTAGAAACTTAAAATTGAACCCCTTTTTTAATAAAATTATAATGAAAAAATCAATATTTTCTATAAGAGTACGTTACGGCGAAACCGACAAAATGGGTGTAGTCCACCATGCAAACTATGCTCATTATCTCGAACTAGGACGAACGGAATGGTTAAGAGAAATGGGCTTTTCGTATGACTGGATGGAAAAAAATGGTGTAATGCTGCCTGTGGTCAACTTAACTATAAACTACAAGCAATCTGCGCACTATGACGATGAATTATTCATTACAACGAAACTGAAGGGAATTCCTACATATCGTATTGAGTTTTTGTATGAAATTAGAAGTAAAAACGACGTCATTTTAGTCACTGCAGAAACGACATTAGTCTTTATCAACAGTAAAACAAAAAAGTTGATGAAAGCACCTCAATATCTCCT
>JALZVC010000203.1 GCA_023301205.1 Flavobacteriaceae bacterium | reverse complement strand
GAAAAATTTCCAGAATTAACAGAGACAAAATAAATGTTTAGAACAATAACTTACGAACAAGAAGAAGAATGGAATAATGCAATTACCTTATGTAGCCGCTTTGATTTTTATCACACTTGGGACTATCACAATTTAAGTAGAGAGAATAATGAAGGAAATCCTTTGCTGTTTTGCTTTAAGGACGAGATTGATTTTATTTATTTTCCAGTTATGCTAAGGGAAATCCCTACGACAGATGGATATTATGATTTTACATCGGTTTATGGATACGCTGGGCCGTTATTTTCTGAAACGATTACAGCAGAAAAAATTCAAATTTTTGTAGATGAAGTGAAGTCATATTGTTTAAAACATAAAATCGTTGCCGGTTTTTCTAGATTACATCCTTTATTTGATCAACTTGGCGTGTTATCAAACTTAGGTGAAGTTGTAAATAACAGTGAAACCGTTTGTATTGACTTAACCTTGACATTGCAAGAGCAGCGCAAGGACTATAGAAAAAGTAATAAAAGTGAAATCAATCAATTAAGGAAAAAAGCAAGTATAATTTGGTCTTCAAAAGACGATGAAGCAATCGCAGAATTTAGAAAAATATATGATGCGAACATGAGAAGAGTAGCTGCAACTGATTATTATTTTTTTGATGACGTGTACTATAATAATTTTCTCAATTCTAATGCGTATCGGGCAGAATTATTATTTGTAGAAATGGAAGGTAAAAAAGTAGCCGCTGCGATTTTTGTTTTCTCTGGCGATATTATTCAATATCACTTAGCAGGTACAGATGTAGATTATCTTAGGGTTGCACCTATAAAATATTTGCTAGATGAGATTAGAATTTATGGTACAGAGCAAGGCTATAAATTTTTACATCTTGGAGGAGGTACCTCTGCAAATGAGGAAGACCCATTATTGAGGTTTAAAAGAGGTTTTTCAAAAAGCATGAAACAGTTTACTACTTTTAAGTCTATTTTTAATGATGAAATGTATGTTACATTATCAGAAAAATGTACTGAAAGTGAAGTAGATTTTGATTTAAATTATTTTCCATTATACAGAAAATGCTTGAAAAATTAAATATTGTTTTTTTTATTTGTCTTTCTTTATCTTCGCATATTCTAACAACCTATTATGACAGAAAAAATTTACCTCTCTTCGCCACATATGGGTGGTACAGAAGAGAAGTATGTAAAAGAGGCATTTGACACCAATTGGATTGCCCCATTGGGCCCCAATGTAAATGGTTTTGAAGCATCTTTAGAATCCTATTTAAATGATGATAAGCACATAGCTGCGCTCTCTTCGGGAACGGCAGCAATACACCTTGCGTTAATCTTATTAGGGGTTGCAAAGAATGACGAGGTGTTGTGTCAATCTATGACTTTTTCGGCATCTGCAAATCCTATACTTTATCAAGGAGCGATACCTATTTTTATTGATAGTGAACCAGACACTTGGAATATATCTCCCTCGGCATTAGAAAAAGCATTACAAAGTAAAGTAGCTGCTGGTAAAAAGCCCAAAGCAATAATTATCGTTCACTTATATGGAATGCCATGTAAAATTTCAGAAATAAGGAGTATTGCAGACCAATATGAGGTCCCCATTATTGAAGATAGCGCAGAAGCGTTAGGCTCATCTTACAAAGATAAAAAATGTGGTACTTTTGGTGATATAGCCATTTTGTCTTTTAATGGTAATAAAATCATCACCACTTCTGGCGGTGGTGCTATTGTTTGTAATGATGAGCAGACTAAAAAGAAAGCTGTTTTTCTAGCGACACAGGCTAGAGATGATGCACCTCATTATCAACATAGCGAAATAGGGTATAATTATAGAATGAGTAATATTACTGCCGGAATAGGCAGAGGACAGATGGAAGTGCTTGATAAACACGTAGACCTTAGGCGAGAGATGAATCTATTTTATCAAAATATATTCAAATCGGTAGCTGGAGTCACGGTTTTTAAAGAATCTTCAGCAGATTTTTATTCAAACCATTGGTTATCTTGTATTCTCATTGATGAAGAACAAGCGGGATTTAACAGAGAAGATTTAAGGTTAGCGCTTGGAGTTAAGCATATAGAAGCGCGACCATTGTGGAAGCCTATGCATTTGCAGCCAATTTTTAAAAAATATGAATTTTTTGGAACAGGCGTATCTGAGCATTTGTTTAACACGGGGTTATGCCTGCCATCTGGGTCAAATTTAAGCGATCAGGATAGAACCAGGATATATGATGCGATTACTAAACTCATTAAAAATAAATAATAGTTAGATTGAAAATAACAGATAAAATAAAAGAGAAGTTATACATAGGTGATGATAAGTTGTTTCTAGACAAGCGTTACCTCCCACGGTGGATTGTAATCTTAATCGACCTTTTTTTACTTTTTATTTCGCAAATTATAGTGTTTGCGATTATCGATAATTCTCAGGTAAATTTTAAAATTGAGATTTCACTTATTGCGCAGTCTGTTATAGTCTTAGCGATAAACTTATTATGGTTTATTATATTAAAAACATATTCCGGTATCATAAGGCATTCCACATTTACAGATGTTTTTAAACTTGCCTCTTCTTCATTTGCCACTGCGGGAACAATATTAATAATAAATCTACTTTACGATATCTTTAAAGGAGAAAAGGTGTTTATCACGACATCCATCTTGCTTTTTATGTTCATCTCTTTTACGATGTTATTGTTATTTAGATTAGCCGTAAAAGAATCTTACATGTTCTTAAAGAATATAGCGGCTGGAAGCTTAAAAAAACGAGTAGCAATTTTAGGTATTGATGACTATACGATTTCTTTGGCTAGAGCTTTAAGTACAGAAAAGGATTCTACTTTTAAATTAATTGGATTTCTAACCAAGCATTATAATTCTAAAAATCTAAAAATTATGGGAAAACCCATAATTCCTGTTGTAGATAGTATTACAGAAAGTATCAAAGCATACAACTTAGAAGGAATTTTGCTTACAGGAGATTATTTAAAAGGTGTTGAGAAGAATGAAGTAATAGAAGAGTGTTTGGCAAATGGATTAGAAATATTTAATGTGCCAAGTCTTGAAAAATGGAATAAGAAAGAAGACATTAAGCATCAAATTAAGCCTATAGAAATTGAAGATCTTTTAGAGCGTACTCAAATAAAAATAGATAACGAGCTGATAAGAAGAGATATTGAAAACAGAACGATTCTTGTTACTGGAGGTGCAGGATCAATAGGAAGTGAGATTGTAAGACAAATCGCAGCTTTTAAACCAAAGACCTTAGTTATTTTAGATCAAGCTGAATCTGCACTGCATGAATTAGAATTATTTTTAAAGCAAAATCATCCTTCCCTAAATTTTATAACAGAACTAGCTAACATTAGTAATATGTATCGCCTAGAAATGTTGTTTAATAAATACGAATTTGAGATTGTTTATCACGCAGCAGCTTATAAACATGTTCCATTAATAGAGCGTAACCCCCACGAAGCGATTTTTGTTAATGTACTAGGTACGGTAAACTTATCTGTTTTAGCAGCAAGTCATAAAGTAGATAAATTTGTTATGGTTTCTACGGATAAAGCCGTTAACCCTACAAACGTTATGGGAGCATCTAAACGAGCTGCAGAGATGTATGTCCAGTCATTGCAACACAGTACTCAAAATCTAGGTACACGCTTTATTACTACTCGCTTCGGAAATGTGCTAGGTTCAAACGGATCTGTTATACCCTACTTTAGAAAACAAATTTCGCAAGGAGGTCCAGTAACCGTTACGCATAAGGATATCATAAGATATTTTATGACAATACCTGAAGCTTGCCAACTTGTGTTGCAAGCAGGTACTATGGGCAATGGAGGGGAGATTTACGTATTTGATATGGGTAAGCCTGTGAAAATTTTAGATCTAGCAGAAAAAATGATTCAATTATCAGGACTAGAACCTTATGTTGATATTGACATAAAAATTACTCGATTAAGACCTGGTGAAAAACTGTACGAAGAGCTGTTGGGTGATACGGCTACATCATTGCCTACACACCATCCAAAAATTATGGTGTCAAAAGATCCAACAATAGAATTTGAAATAGTAAAAATTAAAGTCAAAGAAATTATAAAATACGCAACACGATATAATGATCACAATGTGGTAAGATTATTAAAAGAGTTGGTTCCAGAATTTAAAAGTGAGAATTCAATATTTAAAAAACTAGACACTCCGCCAAAGAATTAAAACCAATGAAAGGTAAGATAAATGTATTTGTAATTTTAATTGTTCTGTTTTTTTCGGTAGATATTCTATGTGCCCAAGAGCTAATAATTGAGGCAGATGCGACAGTAACTAGTTTTGTTTCTGGAGATGAACCTTTACCATTTTGGTTACATGCTAACACAACAAGTAAAATCGATTCTGAAACAGATCTTGCGGCAGATGCAGGAATAAAAGCAAACTATAAATTTAAAAATAATCATACTATAGACATAGGTGCTAGGTTTCAATATAATAATGGGCTTGATACAGACGTAAACCGCAACGAACTTTACGCTAAATATACTACGCCAATTTTTTCTATTACTGCAGGTGCTAAGGCAGAAGATGAATTACAATATGGACTTTCTACAAGTAATAAAAACTTCCAGTTGTCACGAAACGCAAGACCTTTTCCTGGCGTGCTTTTAAAAACTGAAAAATCAATTAGTCTTTTTGATAAGTTCAGTTTAGACGCTGAGTTTGCACATTACGAACTAAATGATACCCGTTTTGTAGAAGGCGCTAAGGTACATTATAAAATGTTGCAAGTAAATTATGAAGTAATTAAAGATCATCGATTTTCATTTGCAGTTAGACATTATGCAATGTGGGGCGGAACCAACCCATTAACTGGTCCACAGCCTGATCAATTTAGTGATTTAGTAAGAATATTTTTTGGGAGAGCAGGAGGAGACAATGCAGGAGCAGGAGATCAAGTAAATGCTTTGGGTAATCACTTGGGTAGTTTTAATTTCGCCTACGATTTTCTTACAGAGGCTGGTGCATTTTCATTGTACCACAACCACCCTTTTGAAGATGGTTCTGGTACAGCTTTTAAAAATTTTCCAGATGGAATTTGGGGAATTTTCTTAGCTCCAGATGATGTTTGGGCGGTTAAGGGTATTCTTTATGAGTATGTAGATACTTCGGATCAAAGTGGAGCATCTGGACGTTCTGGTAGGGATAATTATTTTAATAATTTAGGGTATAGATCAGGCTGGACATACGATGGTAATACTATAGGAATTCCTTTTATAACAGTACCAGGTAATACTAGGGTTATTGCGCACCACTTTGGAGTGTTCTTAAAAATAAAACGTATAGATATTACTGGTAAGGCAACTTATATTGAAAATAAAGGGACTTTTTTCACACCTATTGACCCCATCCAAAAAGGGTATTATACCTCGTTACATACTACTTACAATACAAAGAATTACGGATCCATCTCTTTACTTGCTGGATTCGATGCGATTTCCTCGGTTACAAATACATACGCATTCGGGCTACAGTATTCTTACCAAATAAAATAGCAATAGGTAGGCTAAATTTTTTAAACAAATTAAATGAGCACTCTCATTCAAATAACACTGCCTCCTCATAAGCAGGAAGACCTGGATTATATTCTTGAGTTGGCTTTAGATAAAGCTAAATTGCGTAAGAGTGACATCGTAGACTGGCGCATTCGAAAAAGATCTATTGATGCGCGTAGACAACCTGTAAAACTAAATCTGCAAATAGAATTTTTCCATACGGATGAAGACAAGAAAGCAACTAGCGAATTTACTGCGCAACAGGTAACAAATAGTCCAGAAGTAGCAATAATAGGAGCAGGGCCTGCGGGTCTTTTTGCAGCCTTAAGAGCAGTAGAAGCGGGATTAAAACCCATTATATTTGAGCGTGGCAAAGATGTAAGAGAACGCCGTAGAGATTTAGCAGCTATAAATAAAGAACATATTGTAAACCCAGAATCAAACTATTGTTTTGGAGAAGGAGGAGCAGGAACCTATAGTGACGGCAAACTCTACACAAGAAGTAAGAAAAGAGGGAATGTTCTAAAATCCTTAGAATGGTTTACTCATTTTGGAGCAGATCAAGACATTCTAGTAGATGCACATCCACACATAGGTACTAACAAATTACCTAAGATTATTTCGGCAATGAGAGCCGCGATTATCGAAGCAGGAGGTGAAGTACATTTTAATAGCAAACTCACAGACATTACTATTTCCGACGGAAATATTACGGGTATTACTATTAATGATGCTAAAGAATATACTTTTAAGAACGTCATACTAGCCACTGGCCATAGTGCTCGTGATATCTTTTATCTATTGCATAAACGCAAAGTAAAAATTGAAGCAAAACCATTTGCCATAGGTGTACGCGTAGAGCATCAACAAACATTAATAGATCATATACAGTATCACGGCGATAGTGATAACCCATATTTACCTCCGGCATCTTATGCACTTGTGGAGCAAATTGATGGATTAGGTGTTTATTCTTTTTGTATGTGTCCTGGTGGTATTATTGCGCCTTGTGCTACCGAGCAAGAGGAAGTTGTTACTAATGGTTGGAGCCCAAGTAAACGTAATAACCCCTACGCAAATTCTGGTATTGTGGTAAGTGTTGCTCCAGAAAATCTGCCTAATTACAAACCTAATGACCCATTTGTCTGTTTAGATTTTCAGAAAAAGGTAGAACGTGATTGCTGGGAAGCTGCTGGTAAAACTCAAAAAGTACCTGCGCAGCGAATGCAAGATTTTATTAATGGAAAAGTTTCAGAAGATTTCCCGAAAACTTCTTATCAGCCAGGGATTACTGCCGTAGATTTAAATCAAGTCTTACCGTCTTTAATAAGCAAGCGTTTAAAAAAAGCATTTGTAGCTTTTGGTAAAAAGATGAAAGGGTATAACTCTAATGAAGCCGTTCTTCACGCTCCAGAAAGTAGGACCTCTTCGCCAATCGCAATTCCTAGAGACCCAAACACATTAGAACACGTGGAAGTGGATGGTTTATACCCATGTGGAGAAGGAGCAGGCTACGCAGGTGGTATTATATCTGCAGCAATAGATGGTATCAATTGTGTGGATGCTATTGTCATTAAGCAAATGAATCCTTAATATTGCTCATTTTTAGTACACTATTTTTTTGCAACTTCTTAACCAATTAACCTGAATAATTAATTCCATAGCTACACAAACTCTATTATCTTTGTTTTGGTTATTTATATTATGATAGAAAAGATTATCTATATGTTTTTGTGGAGTATTTCTCCTTTTGGTGAAGCAAAAGTGGGTATTCCTTATGGGTTAACTCCTTATGGAGTATTAGACGAAAAAGTGAATATTTATCTTGTTTTTGGTATTTGCTTTATCGCCAACATTCTGGTATTCCCATTGATGATGTTCTTCTTAGAACGCGTAAATAAGTACCTAATGCGATGGAATTTTTATAGAAAAATTGCAATTAAATTAGCAATCCGCGCAAAATATGGTTCTAAAGAAAAAATAAAAAAATACGGCTATTTTGGATTGATATTCTTTGTAGGGCTTCCTATTCCTGGCACTGGGGTCTATGTTGGGACGATTGCTACGTATATACTTAATCTAGATAAGCAAAAGGCATTTTGGGCAAATGTAGTGGGTATTTTCTTCTCTTCTGTTATTGTTTGGGTAACTAGCTTACTTGCCATGAAAGGATTATCTATTTAAGACAACTTAGAATCTGTATCGGGAATATCCTTTTTAAATAGGGCTTTTAAACGATCTTTGCGAAGTTCTTTTTCGCTC
>JALZVC010000202.1 GCA_023301205.1 Flavobacteriaceae bacterium | reverse complement strand
ACCATTTTGGAAACTCACATCACAAGAGCAATGCAGCCAATGCATTTAGACATGTATTGTGGAATGTATTAATTTGTAGTTATTCGTACAAAAGAACAAAAAACAAGCAAAAAAGTGTGTTTTGGGCACAAAATATCACAGATTACTATGAAAAAGTGACCCAAAACAAGCCCTTAGATAAAGCGATGGATTTGCACAATAATGCTGTAGGTCGAATTCATTTTTTGAATCTTTTAGACACTTCTGAAGAAGAAATGGTCAGTTTTTTATTAAAAAATGTGAAAAACGCTCAAAAATTTGACAAAATTCAAGAAATTGAACATTTTAGACATAAAATGATCTTTATTGAAGACTAAATTGAATTAAGGTGATAAAAAACATCTATAAAGCAATAAAAGCGTACGGCGGCACTTTTAAGTTGATCAGCCAATTAAAGCTCTGGAAATATTTTGGCGTTCCTGTACTTATTAGTTTTTTAACGGCTGCTATTATTGGATTTTTAGCTTGGAGCCTTAGTGACAATGTGGCTAATTTACTTGACAAGATTTGGTTCTGGGAATGGGGATCAGAGACCTTTCATGCCATAGGTGAAGTGCTAGGTGCAATTGTTATTCTTGCAATCGGTCTTATTTTTTATAAGCACATTGTGATGGCATTAAGTGCGCCATTTATGAGTCCCGTTTCAGAAAAAATAGAAAAACATTTATTAGGTGCAAATCACATACATAGAGATACAACAAACTCAGAGCAGTTGTGGCGTGGCGTACGCATAAACGTTCGTAATTTACTGTTCGAATTGCTTTTTACAATCCCCTTACTAATACTCAGCTTTATCCCCGTGGTAAATATTTTTGCAACGATAGGTATCTTTTTAGTACAGTCTTATTATGCAGGTTTTGGTAATATGGATTTCACACTAGAGCGCCATTTTAAATATGATGAGAGTGTAAAATTTGTGCGCTCGCATAGCGGTATTGCAATAGGAAACGGTATTCTCTTTATGGCGATGCTATTTATTCCAGTCATTGGTATAATTCTAGTTTTACCCCTTTCGGTAACGGCTTCAACTGCAGAAACGGTTAAGATTATAAAAGATTCTGAAAAATTAAACCTGGAGAATTCAGCTTCGGAAATTTTAGAGGCATGATACAGTGTGACGGCTTTAATATCGATTGGGTTAAGGCAGACGATGCAAATGGAATTACTAGTTTAATGAACAAAAATGCCGAAGCTCTCCAAAACTATTTTCCCGGTACCCTCGCAGCAAATAGAAACGCAGAAGACTCAAGGGATTTTATAGCTAACATTTCCGAAGACATAAAAACTAAAAAACAGTTCTTGTTTTCACTAAAGGTAACGACACAAGTTATCGGTCTCGTATATATTAAAGAACTGGATTGGGACAAAAAAGAAGGCGAATTTGCCTATTGTATTGATGCAAATTATGGGAGGAAAGGCTGGATGACACAAGCTGTAAGTGAGCTCTCTGCATTTGCTTTTGCAAATCACGATTTAGAATTACTTAAAATTATTGTGCATCACACTAATATCCCTAGTATTAAAGTGGCACAACATAGTGGTTTTAAATTTATCAAAACCTTAAAAAACGAATATACACCACCCAACAGTAAACCGATGGATATGGAATTATATGAATTAAGAAAACAATAACTATTATCCTGCAAGGTCTTCCCGAGGTACGATTATCTTGCAAGGTGTTGTAGACAAAGGAGACCTCCTTGTAGGTATAACAAAAAAACCAAAAAATGAAGTTAGAAAAAATAGACAAAAACAATCATTATCATATCTATAATCGTGGTATTAATGGTGCACCTATTTTTAAATCGGAAGAGAATAAAAGATACTTTTTAAGTCTTTTTGATAAATATTTAAAAGATAAAATCTCTGTTTTAGCCTTCTGTTTAATGGACAACCATTACCATTTTTTAGTTGAAATAATTGCAGACGAAAAAGGAGTGACTCAAGGTTTTTCAAATTTATTTAATGCGTATGCAAAAGCTTTTAATATTCAAGAAAATAGAACTGGGAGTTTATTTGAGAAGCATTACAAGCGAAAACTAATTGAAGATGAAAAATATTTCACGAATTTGTTTAGCTATATTCATAACAACCCAAAAGTTAATAAAGAGCATGAAAGATTTTCATCGTACAGACATTATTTAAGCGACTCTCAACCTGATTCTTTTTTATTGAATAAGGATCTAGCGTTTACATTATTTGATTCTATTGATAATATGAAATTAGTTACTAGTAAACAAGTAGGAGTTAATAAGGATGACCTAGGCATAGACCTACAAGGCGTTGTCGCAGACCTTCTTGTAGGTCTAAAACAGGATATTAAATGTAAAGAACAGTTTATAACATACATACGCAATCTCCAAGACACAATCACTTCTCGCCTAGAAGCAGTAGACGGCAAAGCAACATTTCAAGAAGATCTTTGGGATCGCCCAGAAGGCGGCGGCGGTAGAACGCGCGTGATTGAAAACGGCGCTGTCTTTGAAAAAGGAGGCGTAAACATTAGTGAAGTACACGGTAAATTACCGGAGAGTATGCAGCAGTATTTTGGCGTTAAAGACGCTAACTTTTTTGCGTGTGGTTTAAGTTTGGTTTTACATCCTGTAAACCCAATGGTGCCTACAGTGCATGCAAACTGGCGTTATTTTGAGATGTACAATCAAGAAGGCGAAATCGTAGATCAATGGTTTGGCGGTGGTCAAGATTTGACTCCCTATTATCTTTTTGAAGAAGATGCGAGACATTTTCATCAGATCTGTAAAACGGCTTGCGATAAACACAACCCAGCGTTTTACCCAAAATACAAGGCGCGTTGTGACGAGTATTTTTATAATCCGCACCGCAATGAAGCTCGTGGTATTGGAGGACTCTTTTTTGATTACTGTAAAGTTACAGAAGAGATGAAAATGCAAGATTGGTTTAATTTTGTAACCGAAATAGGAAATAGCTTCTTAGAAGGTTACGTCCCTATTGCAGAAAAAAGAATGAATCTACCTTTTACCAAAGCACAAAAAGACTGGCAAGAAATACGTCGTGGACGCTATGTGGAGTTTAACCTTGTACACGATAAAGGAACCTTGTTTGGATTAAAAACCAATGGCCGCATTGAGAGTATTTTAATGAGCTTGCCGCCAAAAGTGCAGTGGGTTTATAACCATAAACCAGAAGCTGACAGTGAAGAAGAAAAGCTATTAAAAGTGTTAATGGAGCCTAAAGATTGGGTTTAACATGAATTGCTACTGCGGGGAAAATAACACCTATGAAAATTGCTGTGCTGTCTACCACAAAAATGGAGGTAAAACTAAAACAGCAGCGCAATTAATGCGCTCACGTTACTCTGCTTTTGTTTTAGCTAATGGCGATTATCTAATGCAAACACACCACAGAAGTACACGTCGTTTAAAAGACAAAAAAGCGATTGTAAAGTGGGCAAAATCTGTGCAATGGCTAAAATTAGAAGTATTAGAGTCTACTATAGACACCGTAAGTTTTAACGCCTACTTTTTTGAAAATGGTGTTACAGATGTTATTTGTGAAAATTCTAAATTTGTAAAAGAAAATAACCGTTGGTTTTACTTAGGTTTACCCAATAACGATTTTAATATTTCAGACTAAATACTAGCCTATGATACTAAGAAGAAACAGAAGATTAAGAACCACAGCAGCAATGAGAAGCCTCGTTAGAGAGACAAGTGTTAGTCCTAACGATTTTATTGTACCGCTATTTATCGTGGAAGGAAAGGGCGTGAAAGAAGAAATTGCATCGATGCCTAATTATTATCGTTTTAGTCTCGATTTGCTTTCCGCAGAAATAAAAGAACTATGGGCTATGGGATTAAAAAGCGTCCTGCTTTTTGTAAAAGTGCCAGATAACTTGAAAGACAATGCAGGTAAAGAAGCCCTAAATCCAGACGGCTTAATGCAACGTGCTATAAAAACAGTTAAAGATTGCTGCCCAGAAATGGTAGTAATGACAGATGTAGCTTTAGATCCATATTCGCAATATGGTCACGATGGGATTATTGCAAACGGCGAGGTTGTCAATGACCCAACCAATGATTTTCTTGCAAAAATGGGACTAAGCCACGCACAAGCAGGAGCAGATATTGTAGCACCTAGCGATATGATGGACGGCCGTATTCTTACTATGCGTACCCTACTTGAAGCAGAAGGTTTTTATAACACAGGCATTATGAGTTACAGTGCTAAATATGCCTCTGCATTTTATGGCCCTTTTAGAGACGCATTAGATAGCGCTCCTGTAGCTTTAAAAAACATACCTAAAGACAAAAAAACCTACCAGATGGATCCTGCTAATAGAGCAGAAGCCGTGAAAGAAACCCTCATGGATATCGACGAAGGTGCAGACATTGTGATGGTAAAGCCAGGACTTTGTTATCTAGACATTGTTAGAGATATAAGCGAGATTGTTGATGTACCTGTAGCAGTATATCAAGTAAGTGGCGAGTATGCCATGTTAAAAGCAGCGGCAGAGAAAGGCTGGTTAGATCACGATGCCGTAATGATGGAACAGATTTTGAGTATCAAGAGAGCAGGTGCTACCATGATTGTGAGTTATTTTGCAAAAGATGTAGTAAAATTATTATCTTAACTAAATTAATTATGAAACATTACTTTTTTGCATTACTATTTATCATAGGCTTTTCTTCGGCAGTTATGGCACAAGGAGAGCCGCAACCCATCCAGATTAATAGTCAAACTATTATTAAAGACCCACAAGGTAACAAAGTAGCGTTCAATGTTTTTATGAGCTTGATGGACAGCAAAGAATGGACTATTGAGCCTAAAGCAGATGCCAACGGGGAGCAATACATTCAATTAATAAAGCTTTCCGAAGCAGAACAAAGCACAATGGTTGCTATGCAATCTCAAGAAGAAAAGAAATTTAATGGTAATACCGTACCGTATTATAATTTTATTGACCGAGATGGTAACGTTATTAAAACAGACAATACTAAAGGTAAGGTCGTGGTGTTTAACTTCTGGTTTGCCAGTTGCCCACCGTGTATTGCAGAAATTCCTGAGCTTAATGAAGTCTATGAAAAATACAAAAACAATGACAACATTGTTTTTGCAGCAATCACTTTTGAAAAAGAAGAAAAAATTGTGAAATTTCAAAATAAATACAATTTAAAGTATCCCATTGTTGGTCAAGAAGGTTCGTTTAGCCAAAAAATTACACGAGGTGCTTATCCTACAAATGTGATTATAAAAAGAGATGGCTCAATACAAGAATACATCTCTGGAGGAATGACTGGAATTGGAACACAAATTGAAGCAGCTATCGAAGCAGCTTTAAATTAACGATTGTAAAAATGTGGCTCGCAGATTTTTAAATAAAAAATAGAAAAGTTCACACTCAAATTATTAACTCCGGAAATATGAAATATTTAATACTTATGCTTGTTATGAGCATTTCAGCAAAAACTATGGCGCAACAAACTACAATAAAAACAGCTTGGTTAGAAAAATGGGAAAACTCTAAAGAGTACCTAATTGGTATTGCAGAAGCGATGCCAGAGGAATATTATGATTTTGAGCCAACAGAGCGACAGATGACTTTTAAAGAACAATTGTTACATATAAAAGGTAATATGGATTGGTTAAGCAACTCGTATTTTACTGATAAGGATTTTGATAGAAGCACTACAGCACAACCAAAAACCAAAGAAGAAACGATACAAGAACTGAAAAAAGCATTTGAAAGCGCTTATGCTATTATTGAACAAACCCCAGTTGAGGAACTCTCAGAAACGGTTAAATTCTTTGCCGGACCTAAGAGTAAAATACAAATACTTAATTTATTACAAGACCACGTGTCGCATCATAGAGGACAATTGATTGTGTATTTGAATCTAAAAGAAGTTGAACCACCTAGTTTTGTGGGCTGGTAACACTTCGACTTCGCTCAGCGACCTTAGGCGGGAGCTTCGTTGTAGGCTGTGAGCGTAACTAATCTTTATATCTTTGTTACAAATAATTAAAAAAAACGATAATGAAACTATGCGTCATACTATTATTCTTAATTATACCAATAATGTCTATCTCACAAATTAATGAGCCTTGTACAATATATTTAAAATCAGGTGAGACAATTAGTAAAACAAACGGAACTTATAGAAAATTTAGGGATGTATATTATAATAAAGTTGGAAGAAGATTAAAAATTGTTAAACTAAAGTTAGTTGATTCGATAGATATTCATCTAAAATCTGGAAGCACAAGGAAAATGAGATTTATGCCAGTAAAGGATGGACGGAATTTAATTTTTATGGAACAAGTTTTATTAGGAAGCTTGGAGCTTTATAGACAAGAAATAATATCACATGACTCTTCATCTATTTTTGTCTATTTCATTCGCAGAAAGAACGAAAAACAATTTACTTATATCGAAACTAATCGTTTTGGAAAAATTAAAAATAAGCACAAATTATTCGATTTTTTTAACAATTGTCCAACACTAATACAGAAAATTGATAAAGATGAATATCTGAGAAAAAGTAATTTGACGTTAATAATAGGAGAGTTCAATTTGACTTGTGGCTTAAATTCTGAGTAAATATTATAATTCAGTTTCTTAAATTCAAACGTAGAAGCAACTATTTGTAAGACGTATAAAAAATAATAGGGCAATGAGTGGTTAACCCAATTGCAAAGGCACTTTTGCAAGGTCGCCAAATTTTTAAATTTGTCTTGTGTTCATCCGAATGGTTAGCGGCTGTTTTCTACCCTACTATTCTTATACAACAACGCTATTGTTTCCCTTCGACAAGCTAAGGGTGACTGTTAATATTTTAAAACCTCTATAATATCACATTGTTTTGTAAAATCTTACCTTGCAAAAAAATCTAACTATGGGATTATTAATATCATTCGCGCTACTATCTATATTTTTCTCTTTTCTCTGTTCTATACTTGAAGCGGCACTATTAAGCTTCACACCTACTTTTATTAAAATGAAAAAAAGTGAAGGTAAAGGATATGCGACTTCACTAGAAGAGATTAAAAAAGACATTGATCAACCGCTAATTGCGATACTAACCATAAATACAATTGCACATACTGTAGGTGCAATATTAGTGGGTAATCAGGCTGGGAAAATGGCCATAGAAGGTGGATGGGATTTTAGTATTCTAGGTATTAATTTTGTAGGTATAGTTTCGGCAATAATGACCTTGTTGATTTTAATACTTTCAGAAATTATCCCAAAAACCATAGGCGCAACCTACTGGAAGAGCTTAGGTAATTTTACAGCTAAATCGCTCAAAATAATTATATTCCCGCTGAAATATACAGGTATTATCTGGTTGTTAAAGCTTACCACAAAACTTATTGGTAAATCTGCTCACGTGAGTACTATGAGTAGAGAAGAGTTTCTTGCGATCACAGAAGCCGCAGAAATGGAAGGTGTTTTTGAAGAGAATGAAAGTGCTGTGATAAAAAATCTTTTAGCTTTTAAATCGGTGTTGGCCAAAAATGTAATGACTCCTTTTCCTGTAGTTATCTCGGCAGATGAGAATAGTTCGCTTCAAAAATTTTATGAGAATAATAAAAATTTACAGTTTTCTAGAATCCCTATTTACCAAGGGCAAGCACACAACATTACGGGTTTTGTGCTTAAAGATCAAATTCTCGAAGAAATTGTTGAGTCTAATGGTGCTAAGACTTTAGCAGATTTAAAACGCGAAATTTCTGTGGTAAATGCAGATAAGCCTATTCCAGAAATGTTTGACACTTTTATAGAGAAACGTACGCATATGTCACTTGTTGTCGATGAGTTTGGTAACACCATTGGGGTGGTGACTATGGAAGATATTATTGAAACCTTATTGGGTCTAGAAATTATGGATGAAAGCGATGCCGTCGAGGATATGCAAATTCAAGCCCGTAAAAACTGGGAACGCCGTGCAAAACGCAATGGTCTTGCTGTAGATAACGTAAAAGAAAAAAAGGAGTAGCTAGACTTCTTGAACTATACTTAAATGGCGTAAAATCGTAGTCAAAAATTGTGCTACATCATAGGGTTTTAAAATGATATCATTCATTCCGGCTTCTATTATTTGACCTCGAGCCTCTTCAATTTCTACTGCCGTAAGTGCAATAATAGGTGTCGTTTTATTGTAATCCCTAATTTTTATAGTTGCTTCTATACCTCCCATTATAGGCATATGGATATCCATTAATATTAAATTAAATCGTTGTTTTTGCACTTGTTCTATGGCCTGCAAACCATCATCTGCGAGCGTTGTTCTAAAATGGCGTCTTTCTAAAACACGTTGTGTGACTTTTTGATTAATCTTATTATCATCAACAATTAATATATGCATATTCTCAAAGACAGAACCAGTTGATTCAATGAGATCAACAACAGGTTCATCCTCTTTCGTTGCAGCCAAATTTTCTTCTAATTGGATTTTAAAAGAAAATATAGCCCCGTTGCCTGGAGAACTTTTTAGTTCTATAGCGCTATCATAAACAGATAATAATTTTTTCACAATAGGAAGTCCTAATCCAGTGCCTTGATAGTTATAGTTGTTACTTTCAATTTGAGAAAACTCTTCAAAAATAGATTGTTGTTTTTCTAGCGGAATCCCTATACCATTATCCTTAATAAAAAATTGTGTTTGGTACTGTCCGTTGCCAGATTTACCTAAAGATTTGATCACAATTTCTATAGTTCCATTTTCATTAAATTTAACTGCATTACCTACTAAATTCATTAATATTTGAGACAACTTAATAGAATCTCCTATCAATCGTTTGGGTAGGTCTGGATCAATTCTAACTTGAATTTTATTGTTGTTTTGTTGTAAACTAAATGCAAAAGAATTTGTGATGTTTTTTATTAATTTTTCCAGATTAAATGGTGCTTTCTCAAGCTTCATGCCGTTTGCATCAGCTTTGTTTAGTGTAAGTACATCGTTAATTAATGCAAGCAAGTAATCTGCAGAAAATTTAAGTGATTTTAAATCATCTTTATGACTATTTAATTTTTCATCTTCTAATAAGATGGAAGATAATCCTATCACCCCATATAAAGGGGTTCTAAGCTCATGACTTACGGTAGAAAAGAATTGCGTTTTTAATTTTGACAAACGCTCTGCTTCTTCTTTTGCCAGAACTAATTGCACATTATTTTCGTTTAACTTTTTTGTGATTTTTCTCCTACTTATATAGAGTAGAAAGGCTGTTATAAATGCAACAAAACAAATGATGGTAGCGATCGATAAAATATTTGTTTTTTGCTCCGACTTTACGGCCAACTCATCAGATATGGATTGCTCAGACTTTGCTAGAATAAGGCTTTCTTCGTACTCTTTTAGTTTTAATTTTGCGCTTTCTTGCTGAAACTGTTGCGCCCTAATAATGGCGTTATAGTTTGCATCTAGTTCTTTTACTGCTTTTAAGCTATTTATAGCTGCATTTAAATCTCCACTTTGTTCATATACTTGAGATAAATAACTCTGTGCCTCTAGCTCTTGTTGTAAAAATCCACCATTATGTGCTCTTTCTAATGCACCTTTTAAAACTCCTATAGATCGTTCATTTTTCTTTCTAAGCATATGATACCTTCCCCTCAGTATATCGAGGGTTATACTATATAAGACATGTAACTTAGCGTCTGACTCAATGATTTCTCTTGAGTCATTTAAATAAGGTAAGGCCTTTAATGGTTGTTCAAGGTCTATAAAAACCCAAGCAATATTCATTAAAGGAGCAATCCTTTCCGGATTATTCTGACCTATACTTTTGCTAAGTTCAATGGCTTTTTCAAAACTATCTCTGGCCGCTTGCAGATCACCACCCAGTTCCATATAGGAATTCCCAATATCGTTATATACACCACTAATTACAGTGTCGTTTTTGCTAAGAAGCGCATATTCTAGTGCTTTTTGGTAATACGCATTACTATTAGTAGAATCCCGCATGGCTAAGTAAATAGAGCCTAAACGCACATTACCTGCACAGGCATACTTATAATTCTTAATTTTAAGCGCTTCCTTTTCAATTAATGAAGCTGAAGTGATAGCTCCTTTATAATCATAAGCATACTGTTGATCAGCCGTTTTTTTTACAAGTTGTTGAAGGCTGTCTATAGAAATACCCAGATCTTGAGTAAAACCTTGCTCAACAAAAGAAAAAATAGCTAATGTAAATAATACTAACTTAATAGGGAATTTCATAAATCATAACTTAATCGGAACAAACTTAATAAATTAACTCATTATGACAAGATTTGTACTTATTCTTTGCGCTTAATCGTAGTTTAGGTTTGCTTATATTTGAAGATGGAATCATATATTTTACAAACAGACATCGGTAATCTCGAGATTAAAGGAGCGGGAGATTGCATTTGTTCTATAGAGTATCTTGATACTCCTTCAGAAATTTTAACGACGGAAATTCCTGCTAGCTTAATACCCATCGTTACTCAATTAAAACAATACTTTAAAAGAGAAAGAACGCAATTTGATGTGAAGCTTGCCCCTGAAGGCACCACATTTCAGAAAAAAGTATGGAAACAATTACAGACCATACCGTATGGAAAAACAGTAAGCTACCAAAAAATGGCTAACGAACTGGGGGACCCAAAAGTAATACGCGCAGCGGCCAGTGCAAATGGGAAAAACCCAATTTCTATTGTGATTCCATGTCATCGGGTGATAGGCAGTAATGGCTCATTAACGGGCTATGCAGGAGGATTGCATCGTAAAAAATGGTTGTTAGAACTTGAGAGTCCTGTTACTCAGGGTACCTTATTTTAAATTTTTTGTACATTAGACAATAGAACATTGCAATTTACTATGCTAAAAAGACTCAACTTAGAACACATCTTGTTTCTAGATATAGAGACCGTACCGCAATTTGCGCACTACGACGAACTTGATGAAACAACAAAAATGCTTTGGGAAGGAAAAACAAAATACCAGCGTAAAGATGACTTTACACCAGAAGAATTTTATGACCGTGCAGGCATTTGGGCAGAATTTGGCACTATTGTTTGTATCTCGGTTGGGTATTTCAAAATAGTGGGAGAGGAACGACAATTTAGAGTAACCTCTTTTCACGGAGAAGAAACTACCTTACTTAAAGACTTTAAAAATCTTTTAGAAACTCATTTTAATAAAACACCCCATGTGTTGTGCGCACATAATGGCAAAGAATTTGATTTTCCTTATATCGCTAGACGAATGGTTATTCACGGGATAGATTTACCGTTTAAACTCAATCTCTTCGGAAAAAAACCTTGGGAAGTACCTCATCTAGACACCTTAGAACTATGGAAATTTGGTGACTATAAGACGTTTACTTCTTTGAAGTTGATGGCGCATGTTTTAGGCATCCCTTCGCCTAAAGATGATATAGATGGCAGCGAAGTGCGCGATGTATATTATGAAGAAAATGATATTGAGAGAATTAGTACCTATTGCGAGAAAGATACCATTACAGTGGCTCAAATAATTCTTCGATTACGTAACGAGCCGATCCTTATAGCAAACGAAATAGTAAGTGTTTAAACACTAGCCGCTATAAATTTTAACGTTTTTTCGTCAAAATTTGGTGTTTTGAAGCTATAAATGGCGATAATACCACTAATTCTTATAAAAACTGACAATAACCTGTTTCTTATCCATTTTATAGTATGTAAATAAAGAAGTCTGAAAATTGTATCAATAGCCCTGCTTTTTATAACTTCACTATTTAGATTTTTTTGTCATTAAATAAAGCCAAGCTTAACCCAATGTTATTAGAATTAAAAAATTTATCTATTTCCTTCGGAAATGCCAAAGCACCCGTTACTGTAGTACATAACATATCTTTTGAGATTGCAGAAAATGAGATTGTGGGTATCGTGGGCGAATCTGGATCTGGAAAATCAGTTACCTCTTTGGCAATTATGGGCTTATTACCTAAAAAAAACACCCACATTGAGGGAGAAGTTCTCTTTAATGGAACCGATCTCTCCACACTTAAAATTTCCGAAGCAAGAAAATTAAGGGGCAGTGAGATTGCTATGATTTTTCAAGAGCCTATGAGTGCTCTAAACCCATCTTTAACTTGTGGTACTCAAGTTACCGAAATGTTACAAACACACACCTCCCTCTCTAAAAGTGCGATTAAAAAAGAGGTGCTTTCCCTGTTTAAAAAGGTAAAACTCCCTAATCCTAATGAGCTATATGACCGATATCCGCATCAAATAAGTGGCGGACAAATGCAGCGTGTTATGATTGCGATGGCGATTGCCTGTAAACCAAAGCTATTAATTGCAGATGAGCCTACTACAGCGCTTGATGTTACTGTACAAAAAGAAATTTTAGAATTGCTCAAAGAGTTACAACAAGAAACGAAGATGAGCCTTCTTTTTATCTCGCATGACCTCAGTTTAGTGAGTGAGGTTGTAGACCGCGTGCTGGTCATGTATCAAGGCGATATTGTAGAACAAGGCACGGTAAAACAGATTTTTCACGCACCTCAAGCAGACTATACAAAAGCACTTTTAGCTTCTAGACCCAAATTAGAGGAACGTTTAGAAAAATTACCTACAATTGCCGCAATTGCCAATGGTTCGTTTAAGCCAAAAGTAGTAAGCAATCAAGACCGTAGCACCAGGCATAAAAAATTGTATACGAGTGCGCCTATATTATCTGTACAGAATATTGAGAAAATCTATTATGGCAAAGCAGGTATTTTTAGTGAAAAAACAGCGTTTAAAGCAGTAAATGATGTGAGTTTTAATGCCTATGAAGGAGAAACTGTTGGGCTCGTAGGAGAATCTGGCTGTGGTAAATCTACTTTAGGTAAGGTTATTTTACAATTGGACAATGCTACATCAGGAACCATACTATACAGAGGTAATGACATCACAAAACTATCCCGATCTCAAACTAGGATGTTGCGCAAAGAAATCCAACTTATATTTCAAGATCCTTTTTCATCCTTAAACCCTAGATTAACTATAGGCGAAGCT
>JALZVC010000201.1 GCA_023301205.1 Flavobacteriaceae bacterium | reverse complement strand
AACGAACCAAACCCAAATTTTTGTGATATTGTTGCCAACGGTTTGTAAAAATTCGGCGGTCTCCCAAATATACCCTAACTTTTAATTAAGCACAAACTCCTGCATTGCTTATATGCGGTGTTACCCAAAGATGCTCTGCGCATTTTTGTAACTTTGGCTATTGTAAATCCGATACAATTCTGAGTTTAATTCCGCTTTTATTTCGTCATATTTCCGCCACGCACGTTTTGTTTTTCGCTTTCCTTTCCACAATTTCATTTTAATATAATCATCTTCCGGCTCTATTTCGCGAAAGATTTGGTCAAAGCAAAAAGGCAACTCAATAAATATAGTTTTGTTTTTTGGAATTATCAGACAAAAATTTCCATCAAAATCAGTTTGAGTTCCGATATTCGTTCCTTTAATCATAATATTTTGTCCAGGAAAAGGTTGTCCGTCATCATCTGTTAAATTTCCCCGTAACTGCCTAAATTCCGTTTCATATTCCACTCCGTCTTTTGAATTTTCCGTTTGCGAAAAAGTCAAATTTGAAATAAGAATTATGAATATCAGAACGGTTTTTTTCATTTGTGGGTAACGGTTTTGTATATGGCTCGTAGCGTGCAAATTAGAGATAACTATTCGGTTAAGCACGAGCCGATTTTTTTAATTTTCTTATTACCTTTTTTTTCAATAAGCCAAATTAAAAAATTTGGCGGACTTGCAAATATGCCTTAACTTCGATTAAGCAACTAATTAGTTATGAGCTATATACGGTGTTGTACCCAGTTTTTTATTCGCTGTAAATTGTTAGTTCGACATCTCTTTTGCTATATTCTAAAACAATAATTTTGTTATTTTTTTTCCATTTTTGTTCAGTACTATTTTTGTCCGTTTGCAAGTCGTTAGGTTCTCCTAATTTGCCTTTGAGGTAATCTGAAATCCAATCAAATTTTTGTTTGTAAAGTGTTTCTTCCATTTCGCTATTGTTCATTGAAGCAACAACATCTTTAATACTTTGATTTTTGTTTCTGTTTTTTCCCCATTCAAATTTCACTAACTCTATTTTCTTTTCGTCTTTTGAATAGTAATATATTGTTAATAGCCTTAATTCTTTACTCTCAATTTTTCTATAAATTCTTGGCGTATTAACATCTCGACCATCAAGTCGATAAGTTGAAATTTTATGTTTTTGGGTAATATCCGTTGCATTTATCTCTTGCTCAACTTTGTCTATTTGGCTTAAAGTCAATGAGCTAAAATTTGAATAATAATTATCAAAAGTATTTTCAACCCATTCATTCATTTCATTTTCGCCAAATACTGGTTCTTTATAAATATTGTCGAATTGGGTGACTTTAAAATCATTTTTGTTAATTTCTATAATTCCGTAAACAGAATCCTTGTCTGTTCGGAATTGAACAGATTGAAAGTTGTTATTTTGAATTGGGTTTCTTGTATCGTAATTCCATTGAAAAGGTCTGATTATAGATTTAAATTCGTGAAATGGAACTAACGTTTTGTTTTCTATTGTTCCAATTTTGGTTGAAATACTGTCTTTGTACAAATGATAGAGTTTCTCGTTTGAAATGAATGATGTTGCTATTGAGAAAGTTGGGTTGAAATAGTCATTATCTTTGTATTCAAATATTACTTCCGCTCCATTTGTAGAATAATTCCCTTCTCTTCGATAACTATTTTCAAGGTCAGCAACAGCTTTTTTATAATCGTAGGGCTCCTTACTTTCATCCAACTCTGTTGGGTCTTTAATTTTCAAAACGGATATACCTGTTGTTAGATAATAATGGTTATTTAACTTATTGATTACTGGCGATGTTGCGCCAATTTCATATTGTTTACCCGTTTGTTTGTCTTTGAACCAAGTTACGCCACCCCATTCTCCAAAATCGAGAGAATAAACAGAATAGTCTTTATCATCGTAATATAAATCAATTCCTTTTTTTGTTTCTATCCAAGTGTTATTTGTTTGGTCAAGATAAAAAGAGTTGTGGTCATAATATTCCGTTGTAAATATTGTATCGTTCTTGATGTACAAATCGTAATAAAAGGTTTGAAGTTTTTTTGGAACATCAATTTGAGATTTTATTTTACCGTCTTTATCGAGAATGTAAAATTGATGATTAGAACCTGAACTAAATTTGTCATTGTCAGTTTTAAAGTAACAATAAAAATTATCGTTGTATTTCAGCCAAGGTCCTGGACTTCCAGGAATATTAATTTCAACATTTTTGATATTCACATTCAGTTCTTGAGGTTGGCAAGAAGCTGTTATAAATGTCAAAATTATTATGTGAATTACGGTTTTCATAAATTGGGTACAACGTCTCGTATATGAAAAGTAGCGCTGAAAATAAGCGTTAACCATTCGGTTAAACACAAGCCGAATTTTTAAATTTTTCTTATTATCTTTTTTTATCAATAAGCCAAATTTAAAAATTTGGAGACTTCGAAAAAGTGCAGAAGCCATTGAATTAAACACTAATTGTCCTATTATTTTTATACAGTGTTAGCATTAGTTTTTTTTCTTATTCATAAATGCTTTTGATTTTCGCAATTTTTCTAAAAGATCAAAATCGTTAAAAATTATTTCTCTTTTCGATGAAGCTATAGTTCTGTAAATAAAATCCTTGTATGTATAATAATTCATTTTTTTTCTGATTTCACATTTTGTTTCAGATGATACAAATTTATTAAGATTAATTTTTAATAACATTTTTGGCGAAAGAGCAATAAGTATATTCTCATTATTAATTAATACTGGATTATCTCCAAGTGGAAATTTGAATTCTGTTGATGTATAAATAATCCATTCAGACATTACTAATGGTATTATTGTTTTATTATGATAATCAACAGATGAATAATTTTGTTTTAAATCTATAACAAAATCAATTTTCTCCTTTCCATCATTAATGTACTTATCGACTAAACTATTGAAATTTTCATAATGTTTTAGTATCAAATCAGCAATGAAAGATGAAATCTCTGTTTTTTCTTTTAGTGATTTTATATCATTTTGTTGAATAACATTAAATAATGTTTTTCTTGTTAAATTCTCATAAGTTGTAAAAAAATCTTCAAAGTCTAATATCGCTTCTTTGTTAATTTCAGCCAAACCCATTCGTTCTTCGTAAAAAACTTTTCGGGTCTTTTCAGGCAAAACTTTATTAGCTCTAACATTTAATGAATAGATTCTTTGATTTCTTGCACAGTTAGCTTCTCGATACTCTTGACTATGATAATATTCATAATTCCAATATGCTGTCCAAAAACAAGGATTATAATGATTCTTTATTGTTATAGACATTCTCTCTTCGTTCAGTAATTAATGCTAACTTTCTTGTATATGAGCAGTGCGGGCGAGAATAGCGAAGGTTATTCGGTTAAGCACGAGCTGATTTTTACAAATTTCGATTATTAATTTTTTTTAGTAATAAGTCGAATTTGTAAAAATTCGGCGGTCTCCCAAATATACCCTAACTTTTAATTAAGCACAAACTCCTGCATTGCTTATATGCGGTGTTGTAGACAGTTTACTTTCACTCAATCATTAATTCCAATAAAGAAACTGTCATTTTCATTTGGAATAAAATAATACGTAGCTTCAACAGTATCATCTCCCCAATTTTCGACTATCGTTTTTTTGATAATGGAAGTTTGGCTTTTACCAATTTTATCGAATATTGCACAACTTTTATTATCTATATATTTATCAAACCTCATAAATAAATCAATACCTACTTGCGAGCAAGTTCGGTTTGATGAAATTATGATTTCTTTCGATTTGGATTTATTTGAGACTAAATTATTTATTGAATCAATTGCTGTTACAGCATTTTCGAAATAATAATTCTTATATTTTATATTATGTCTGGCTAATGAGTCTTTAAATTCTTTTCGATGTTCATTGAGTTCAAGTAAGAAGTCGGTTTGAGAAATGCTAATTTTTGCATTTCTAAATTCAAAACTAATAACACTTTTAGGACTAAATTTAGAAAGCTGAATTGTGTCAATCGATTTTAGAATATCATTGTCATTTTGGGCAACAATCGATATTGAAAAAAGGTAAAATAATATTATGATGTGTTTTTTCATAAATTGTCTACAACGTGTTATATAATCGGTTTTATCATGGTTATCCCGTAACATACTCAGGTTATCCTAAGTTTTC
>JALZVC010000200.1 GCA_023301205.1 Flavobacteriaceae bacterium | reverse complement strand
AAAATCTCACGTATCCCTGCCGAAATCAATGTAGACAAAGGATAGTATATCATCGGTTTGTCATAAATAGGCATCAGCTGTTTACTTACCGCCAAAGTTAATGGGTGTAACCGTGTCCCTGACCCTCCTGCTAAAATAATTCCTTTCATACTTTTAATTTAGATAGCTATAAAGCCTTTTAGAGTCTTGACGATTATCCCAAAAAGCCGTGATCATTATTTCATTATCCAAGTGTTTGTAAAATAACGAGTAATGTTTCATCGCAATCATTCTTGTTATTCCGTAAGAAGTTGGACTCCCTATTTCTAGCTGCGATTTTACAGTAACTATACGCTTCTTTATCTCACGATTAAGTCTACTTGAATATACCTTGCTTTTATTACGTTTATTCCAATACTCAAATATTTGATTACGCTGTAACAAAGCTGTTTTAGTCCAACTAACAACTATTCCATCCATGAAGCATCGGTGCTATCAAGTTCGTCTTGAGATATGACATTTCCATTTTTAATGTCTTCATCACTCATCATTAACATTTCCTTTTGATAGGAGTCCAATTGAATAATATCTTCTTCTTGGGTAGAATCAAATATATCATCAATTGCATTTAATAATTTCTCATTTCTAGAAGTCAAGATTCTATCTATTAATCGTGTTCTTAAATTATCAATAGTTGCCATATTCTTTATTTTTAGTAAAATGTCTAAGTTAATATTAAAGAGGAATATTATAATAATCGACCTTCATTAACTAAATACCATTCCACAGTTTTTTTAATCCCGCTTTCAAAATTCTCTTTTGCCTTCCAGCCTAGATCTTTTTCTATTTTAGTAGCATCTATAGCATATCTAAAATCATGTCCTGGCCGGTCTGTAACGTATGTAATCTGTTCGCGATACGAAGCCGCTGCCGGTTTTATTTTATCTAAGATATCACAGATAGTATGTGCAATATAAATATTTTCTCTTTCGTTACGGCCACCTATGTTATACGTTTCTCCCAACTCACCTTCCGCTACGGCAAGTAGTATACCTTCACAATGATCTTCTACATACAACCAATCTCGCACGTTTTTACCATCTCCGTAAATAGGAATAGCAGCTCCAGAAATTGCTTTCCTTATGATAGTAGGGATTAATTTCTCTTTATGTTGATGTGGCCCGTAATTATTAGAGCAATTAGTGGTAACCACGGGCATGTGATAGGTGTGAAAATAACTTCGTACTAAAAAATCACTTGAGGCTTTACTTGCGCTATAAGGACTGTTAGGAGCATATGCTGTTTCTTCAGTAAAAAGACCGGTTTTTCCTAAAGTGCCATATACCTCATCTGTAGAAACGTGTAAAAAACGTGCGTTTTTAAAAGTCGATTTTAGTTTATTTGGCCCATCCATCCAGGTGGTATAAGCAGCGTGTAATAAATTAAAAGTACCAACTATATTTGTTGCAATAAATGCCCCCGGATTTGTAATCGAATTGTCCACGTGTGACTCTGCTGCAAAATGTATGACACGATCAAATTTATGCTCCTCAAAAAGCAATTTTATAAACGCCTGGTCACAGATATCCCCTTCAATAAAATGAAAGTTTTTCGCTTCGGAAATCGCCTTTAGGTTTCCCATATTTGCCGCATACGTTAAGCTATCTAGCACAAAAATCTCATCTGTGGTTTGCTTCACAGCCATAATAGCATAATTAGAGCCTATGAACCCTGCGCCGCCTGTAATTAATACTTTGTTGTTTGTCAAAATATATTTTTAGATTAGTCTAATATTGTTTTTAACATTTTTTCGGTGATTAAATAGGTAGGTTTTACACCTGTTGTACCAAGACCACCAGAAGCTAAAGTACTTCCTGTTTCTAGCGGATTATCACTTGCATAATACGCATATAAAACCTTTATATTTCTTTTAATACTACCTCTTATTTTTGATGCTGCTTGTATGGCTTTTTGATAGTGCGCTCCCTCCATTTCTAAACCAATTACATTCCAAGTAGATTGGTTAAAAAACTTCAAAATATCTTTGTTTTGTAAGGAGGTTCCCATAACCGAAATCATAGAACCCACACACACCTTTACATCATCATCTGCAAACATCGATTTCTTTAACTTATTTTTAAAAGGATAATTGTCTGCAGTACCTTCAAAGATATGTGCATTGGGGATCATAATATCTCCTTTGCCTCCGGTTAAGATTCCAGCTTTTCCCATAATGCAGATAGAATCTACATTCATATAATGTGTTTTATCCCCTTGTTTAAAAGGTTTTAAAAGCTCGTCCATGGTTTCGTAAGCTTGCTCACCAAAAGCATAATCCATCACCATAATTACTGGTTTTTCTTCTAACGGTAATTCTGGAACCGCAATACAACATCCATCAGGCAATAATGCACTGTCAAATAGTTGCACATTGATATTTGTGCCACTTTCATCTTCTAGGTATGTCATCCCGTTTGCCAATGCCGCTTTCACTACTTTTTTACGTAGTGGCTCATTTACGCTATCGCTTAATGCTTCATAAACTTCCATAGAAGTTTTGTTTTTAAGTTCAGCTTTTAAGGCTATAGGTGCAAATAACGTATTCATTACGCTATGCATATTCGCACTAATAATATGCAACGGTCGCTCTAATAATCCTTGGTTTTTTAAGGTTTCTTTGATCCGGATTGCCCAACGCTCGCCGTGAATATGATGCCCTAAACGCTCTCTCAATACAGGACTAAACGTAATAACCCGTTTGTTGTCATTGAGTGTTTCGTCGATGGCAAGTTTGCCTAGATAATATATGATATTTAAAAAACGGTTGCTGTCATTTACAAGGGCAAAACTGTCGTAAACGTCAGAAACTTCTTCGAAGGTTCTGCCTAAAAAATTAGCTGTATGTGTTAAGGCCACCTCGCGTTCTTCTTGTGTTAGTTCCTCTTTTTTTAATGCCGCTTGTTCTAGTTTTTTCCAATCACGAATTAAATCTCCTTTTTCATTCACGAGCACACGCTTCATAATCTTGTGCGATTCTATATATAGAAAAGTAAGGTGGGTAAGAATGTCATAAATTTCAGACCGCCCTCTGGTAATTTCAATATTCATCTGCTCTTCGTCAATACGATAGCAGTTACGACGTCTTTTTGGCGGGACAATAGGTGTAAAGTGACTGTTACCGTACCCTTCATCACTAGTAAGATTAACATAGCGACATTCTTCAATACCATAAGGCAATCGCTCTATAACATATAATAAGCCCTGTAATTCTATTTTCTCTTCGGCAATAGCCCCATAAATCTCTGGACGTAAAATTAAAAGCGCCTCACGTAATGACTCTCCACTAACACCCATAGGCTTATAAAATCCTCTATTAAAAAGGTGTCTCATGGTAATATAAAGACGCTCTATGGCGCTACTACTCTCTTGAGCTCTTGTTCTATAGTGTGATTTTCCTTCAGTCATGTACTGTAAAGATACAATTAATCGATTTCTGTATTTAGATTGTCTGGATCTTGTCTGGTGTCAAAAACAGAGATAATTTTTAATTTTTGAGTGTAATAATCTACGGTATAAAATAAAGTAGTTTGCTTAGTTAATAATGCTTTAAAAACTTTTGAGTAATCTTCTAGTTCGGGACAACTCTCTGGGAAAATTGCTATTTGAGTGGATTTTTCAAAAATCTTTAATTTAAAATCATTTCTAGATTTGACACCCCATATTTTGAGTATATGTGCCTCAATCTGTTCAAGTCTTTCTTCTGCTTCAGGCAAAATTATAACTT
>JALZVC010000199.1 GCA_023301205.1 Flavobacteriaceae bacterium | reverse complement strand
CCTTCTCCTTCACCCTGTCCTTCTCCTTTACCTTCTCCCTCTCCTTCACCTTCTCCTTCGCCCATTCCTTCTTTCATTTTTTCTGAAAGACTCTCTTGTTTTTTCATGATATCTGGCAACTGAAAACCTTTGCCCTCTCCTTGCCCTTGACCTTGTCCCTGGCCCTGACCTTGACCCTGTCCTTTTCCAGAACCCGAAGCTTGCATTTGCATGCTGCTTAATGTGTTAGACAATAAAACAGCTAGTTCATTTGCGCCACTAATTGTGTATTGCTGGCTTGAAATACCCTGACGCATTTGGTTCTCCGCCAAGCGTTCTAATGACTTATCTATGTTATAATCAATCTCAGTAAGTGACTCATTAATTTTATCCCCTAATAATGGCTGTCGCAATGATAAAGCAAACAAACTGTCGTCTATGTGTTTAAAGTTCTGCTTCAATTCATTTTGTTTGTTTAGCTTTTTACCGAACACAGGACTACCATAATCTATTCCCTTAAAATCTTCCATATTGTATTCCTGTTCAAAAGAAAACACGACAAGGTTGTCTACAATTTGTCGTAACATGTCTACATCTTCTTCTAGGCTTTCTTGAGAACTACCAGCCATGGATGATTGCATTTGAGCGCCCATTTCTTTCATTCTTTCCCCCGCCTTTTTCTGGCTTTTTGATGCCGCTCCTTTTTCATTCTTCTCTAAACTTTCTGTTGCTTTTTGTTGTTCGTCTTCTACCGTTTTTTCTCCTCCTATATCTTGCGGGATATCCATTGGCTTTTCTAGTCCTTCATTTTCCTTTTGAAGTTCTTCCATTTCCTTTTTATAGTCCTCAAATTTCTCGTTCAGTTTTTCTTGTTCCTCTTTTGTGTTCTCTTCTTCTGGTTTATCTGCTAATTTCTCCTGTTCTTCACCAAGCTTAAAAATATGCTCCGCTAGCTTTTCTGCTTTTTTAGTTACATAATAGCGTTTGGTCAATTCTAGCAGTTGCTCTAGATTCTTCTCCTGCGTTTTGTTCTGCTTCTTAAGCTTGTCAAGTTTTTCTGAAAGCTCTTCTTTATCAATTTTATCTTGTACTTTCTCTAGCTCATCTAACAACTTTTCATTTTCCTTTAAACGCTCTTCGTTCTCTTCAAGCCTTTCTTTAAGTTGTTCTTTAAAGGGATCTGTCTCTTCATTTTCTTTCTGAAAGTTTTCAAGATTTTCTTTAAGCTCCTCATTAAAGTTCTTCATCAGATCTTCCTGATTCTTCTGCTTATTTAAGAATTCTTCTAATTTCTTCTTGTCGTTAAAATTGAGTTCTTTCTTTTCTTTTTGAGTTTGAGATAGTTCCTCTAAACGTTTGTCTTGTTTTTTAAACTCATCTAAAGACTTGTCTAACTCTTTAATTGTGTTTTCTTGGTTTTGCAGCTGCTCATCTTCTAACTCATCTTCAGTAAGTTTTCTGTAATTATATATGGCAGATTTACTTGATTTGTTTTTATGAATCGCATCATTATCAAACACTTCAAAATAGTATTCGTAGGCAACGCCAGGGTCAAGTTCTAGCACCCCAGGGAAAACATAGGTAAATTGATCAATGCTTCCTTTACTTACTGATATTGTTTCAAGCTTCTTGTTAGCAACATCCCTTTCTGGGTAATACACCAATTGTAATTTTGTTAACCCGTAGTCATCGCTCACATTTCCGAGGTAATAAAACTCATCTCCTAAAATGGTGTTTTCTTCCTTAGCTTGTACCTCAATCTCTGGATACTCATCACGCACAATATTTAATGTAAAAGAAAGGTTTTCATAATCTTTAAGGGCTGTGTTTGACGTAGATATTGCATAATCCATTCGTCTAAAAACGCCCCGATTTAACTTGAAGTTTTCTTGTTCTTTACTAAACTGGTAGGCAGTATCTCTAAGCTTTAATGCAACTTGATTTGTATTTCTTGTATCAACATTCCAGGTAACCCGAGTCCCTTCTGGAACAATAGCATTACCAGTACTTTTTAAAATTTCATTGCGCTTTCCTGTATGCCCAGGGTAAGCCAGTTGCATCGTAAAACCAAGTAAACTAGGAGTTTTAACCACATCTAGTGTGTAAGGTTGTGAGGTAACTTTATTCGCTTTAAGTCTAAACTCTATAGGCTGCGTAGGCTGTGTGAACGTGTATACGAAAAGACCTGGAGCAGTTTGCTTTAAAAAATACGTCTCTCCGTTAAAAGAAATGCTTGCGTTTTCTGGGACAACTTCTCCTTCTGTTCTGGCTTGTATGGTAAAACTTTTATTTTCAATAGCGCTCAAATTATCATTGAGTACAAAAAAGGTAAATGGAGCAGGTGGGTCGTAGGCAGTATCATAGTTAACAACGCGTTCATAACTGCTAGAGAACATGTTTTTATCTCCTAAAACACTAAAAAGCAAAAATATAATGACTGGAATCGCCGCATACTTAAGATACTTCGCGTTTGTTTTAAAATTAACCGCTTTCTTAAATGGAATAGGGTCCATCTCACCCGCTTTTTGATCAATGCTCGCAGCAAGCAACTCAGACTCTCTAATATTTTGGTTTAGTTGTATTACGTTTAGAAGTTTGTCATTTACTTCTGGAAAGTGGCTCCCTATTAACTTTGAGGCTTCTTCGTGACTTAATCCTTGTTGTAGTTTAAATAGTTTTGCCAGTGGAAATGCAATAAACCGAACAAACAACCCAATCTCAACGGCAACGAACGTCCAGAATAAAACGGTACGACCTGTTTGTGGCAACCACAGGAAATACTCAATAATTAAGGTGAGGAGTAGATATAGTAAACCAATAGCAAAAAAAAGGATGGTTCCTTTAATTAACTCATTGGTGTAATATTTTTTAATAAATTGTTCCAGCTTTTGCTGGATAAGGCTAAAATTGCTCATAATACGTATGCGTCTGCTAAAAACTTCTAAATTACAACAATATTGTTACAGCAAAAAATGAGCCGTAGTTGTTATTGCAAGCGCTAATCCAACTGTTTGATTTTTATCCTATTAAAAATTGTAGTAAAATAACTTCGGAAATGTGATGGGCTTGACTAATTAGGCAAATAAACAAGGTGCCGCCTTAAATTGCTATTCACCACAGCGTCACAGATAACACAGGGCTTTGCTTAAGTAAAAGAAGTTAGCATATAGACTTTATAAAAATTCTCGCTTAGCGTTTAATATTTAGATTTAACCTCTTTTTCAACCCTTTAAAATTTCCGAAGTAAAGCGTCTTAATATGTATCTAAACAACATTATCTGTTTATTTTTGCAGCTTAAATGCTATAAAAAATGAAAGTACGCGTACGTTTTGCTCCAAGTCCTACAGGGCCTTTACATATAGGTGGTGTTCGCACTGCATTATTTAACTATTTATTTGCTAAAAAACACGGTGGCGATTTTATACTACGTATAGAGGATACAGACCAGACGCGCTACGTACCTGGTGCAGAAGACTATATTGTAGAAGCAATGAACTGGCTCAATATTCCTTTTGATGAATCTGCTGTAAAACCAGGAAACTGCGGCCCTTACAGACAAAGCGAGCGTAAAGAGCTCTATGTAACCTACGCGCAAGACTTGATTAAAAGTGGCAACGCCTATTACGCTTTTGACACGTCTGAAGCTTTAGACACACACAGAAAAGACCACGAAGCTAACGGAAAAACATTTATTTATAACTGGCACAACCGTTTAGCGTTAAACAACTCTTTAGTGCTTTCTGAAACAGAAGTACAAGAAAAAATTACTGCTGGAATTCCTTATGTAATTCGTTTTAAGTCACCGCAGGATGAAACATTACATTTAAAAGATTTAATCCGTGGTGATATAAAAATTGACACCAATGTGCTGGATGATAAAGTGCTTTTTAAGAGTGATGGGATGCCTACGTATCATTTAGCTAACATTGTAGATGACCATTTAATGGAAATCTCTCACGTGATTCGTGGTGAAGAATGGTTACCGTCATTGTCGTTACACGTTTTGTTGTACAAAGCTTTTGGGTGGGATGCTCCACAATTTGCACACTTACCGCTTATTATGAAACCCGTAGGAAAAGGAAAATTAAGCAAGCGTGACGGTGATAAAATGGGCTTCCCAGTATTCCCCTTACAATGGAAAACAGCGGACGGAGATTTATTTTCTGGATACCGCGAAGATGGTTACCTCCCAGAAGCTGTGCTCAATATGTTAGCTTTTTTAGGATGGAATCCAGGAACAGAACAAGAGCTATTTACGCTACAAGGATTGATTGATGCGTTTGACCTTTCTCGTGTGAGTAAGGGTGGTGCTAAGTTTGATCCAGATAAAACTAAATGGTTCCAGAATCAATATTTACAGTTAATGGATGAAGGGGAGCTTGTTGCTGAGTTTAAAAAGTTTTTAGCTGATAAGGGGGTTTCGACTGATGTTGACTTAGCCGTTATTGTCCCATTATTAAAAGAGCGTGCAACTTTTGTAGCAGATTTATGGGAACAAGGAAGTTTCTTTTTTGAAAC
>JALZVC010000198.1 GCA_023301205.1 Flavobacteriaceae bacterium | reverse complement strand
CTTCCCGTTAAAATTGAAGAGATGAAACAGATTGCAGATGAAAACCTTAAAATGCCACCTAAAAGCACTTATATTGAACCCAAATTGAGAAGTGGCGTTACTATTTATGAATTATAGTACACTTTGGTACAATTTTTTGATTTCTTTGAGAAGTTAAAAAATCACAATGTAACATTAGCTTTCTTATTTATTTTTGTTGATTCGTATAGAATAGAAAAGACTAAACAACCAAAAACAGCTCATAAATATTAGTACTATTTATATGTCCATAAAAGAAAACATAAAAAAATACAGTAATCAAATGCCTGATGGAGTTGTGCTTGTTGCAGTTTCTAAAACGAAGCCTTTAGAAGATTTAATGGAGGCTTATGAGGCAGGGCAACGCATTTTTGGCGAGAACAAAATACAAGAGATGGCCTCAAAATGGAAAGAAATGCCCAAAAATATTGAGTGGCACATGATAGGTCACGTGCAGCGCAACAAGGTAAAATACATGGCACCTTTTGTACACCTTATCCACGCCGTGGATAGTTTAAAATTATTAAAAGAAATAGACAAAGAGGCAGCAAAAAATGAAAGAACAATAAACTGCCTTTTACAAGTTAAAATAGCAGAAGAAGAAAGTAAATTTGGGCTTTCACAAGAAGACACTAAAATACTTTTAACTTCGGAAACTTTACAGGAATTAAAAAACGTGAGCATTGTTGGCATTATGGGAATGTCAACTTTTACGGATAATCAAGAACAGATTATTTCAGAATTTAAAATTTTAAAAGACTGTTTTGACACCTTGAAGAAAAACCATCCGTATCTTAGGCAACTGTCTATGGGGATGAGTGGCGATTATAAACTTGCCATTGCAGAAGGAAGTACGATGGTACGCATAGGGAGTTCTATTTTTGGAGCTAGAAATTACAACTAATAAAAAATTATTGAATTACGCAATTTTAGACATAGAAACTACTGGAGGTAAGTACAATGAAGAAGGTATTACAGAGATAGCCATATATCGCTTTGACGGAGAAAAAATTGTAGATCAGTTTTGTAGTCTTGTAAATCCAGAGCGTCCTATTCAACCTTTTGTTATTAATCTTACAGGGATTAACAGCGCTATGTTGCGCAATGCTCCTAAATTTTATGAAGTAGCAAAACGTATAGTCGAAATAACAAAGGACTGTATTCTTGTTGCCCACAACGCTCAATTTGATAATAGAATACTAACTACAGAGTTTGATCGTCTTGGTTTTGATTTTGACTTAGAAACGCTTTGTACTGTAGAACTTGCTAAAAATTTAATACCAGATATGCCTTCATATAGTTTGGGTAAGCTGGTCAAGTCTTTAGGTATTCCTATTACAGATAGACACAGGGCACAAGGAGACGCAAAAGCAACCGTAGAACTTTTTAAAATGTTATTAGTAAGAGACACTAATAAAGAAATAGTAAGAGCCGCTATTAAGAAAGCTCCTAAGCTTGAGTTAAATACAAAATTGTTAGATCTTATTAAAGAAGCTAGTTCAGATACAGGAGTGTATTATATGTATGATGAAAAAGGTACTATTCTCTACATAGGTAAAAGTAAAAACATTAAGAAACGACTCACACAACATTTTACAAACGACAATCGAAAATCTAAAGAGATACAGCTTAAGGTTGCATCTATTTCTATAGAGAAAACAGGGAGCGAATTAATCGCTTTATTGGAGGAAAATGACCAAATAAAAAGACACAGACCTAAATTTAATAGCGCCTTAAAAAGGACTGTTTTTAATTATCAACTAGAATCTTTTGTTGATGAGGATGGGTATATTAATTTAAAAATTGAAAAAGCAGATTCAAGAAAAAAAGCCATTACTACTTTTTCAAATTTGCAATCTGCAAAAGATAACCTGGCGCGTTATATTGAAAAATTTAAGCTTTGTCAACGCCTCTCTGGTTTTGAAAAAACCACCGGAACTTGTTTCAATTACAGTATAAAAGAGTGCGAAGGCGCTTGCATACAAGAAGAAGCCCCAGAAGAATATAATGCTAGAGTACAACAGTTTTTAGACAAGTACAACTACAGCAGCCAAGACATGCTTATTATTGATAAAGGTAGAAATACAGACGAAAGGTCTGTGATATATATTGAGAAAGGCATCTTTAAAGGCTACGGCTATTACAACTTAAACCACCAAGTCAATAATCCAGAAATATTAAAATCTATTATTAAACCCATGAAAAATAATAGAGACGCACAGTACATTATCCAGTCATACCTTAGAAAAAGGAAAGCACTTAAAATTGTTGAGATAGATAGTAATTCTGAGAATTAAATAAACTTCGTTACTTTTACTTAAACATAAAATAAATAATTGGAAACTACAAAAGACAATAGCTGGAAAAGTAAACTTCATACTATCATTTATGAAGCAGACAGTCCTATGGGTAAGTTGTTTGATGTTATTCTTTTAATACTCATTTTACTCAGTGTTATATTTGTAATGCTAGAGAGCGTAAAAGGTTTTCCACAAAAAGTGTATGATGTACTTCATTATGGTGAATGGGTGATCACTATCTTTTTTACATTTGAGTATATAGCCAGAATTGTTACCATAAAGAAACCTTCAAAATACATTTTTAGTTTCTATGGAATTATAGATTTTCTCTCTACCATTCCATTATACCTATCCTTTATTTTGGTTGGAAGTAATGTATTGCTAACCGTAAGAGCACTAAGGCTCTTAAGAGTTTTCAGGATTTTAAAAATAACCCGTTATTTAGGGGAAGCAAACAAATTAACTAAAGCATTAAAAGACAGTAGACCCAAAATATTAGTTTTTCTATTTTTTGTGCTTATTGTTTCTATCATAGCTGGGACTGTAATGTACTTAGTGGAAGGAGAAGAAAGTGGTTTTGTTAGTATCCCTATTAGTGTATATTGGTGTATTGTTACGCTTACTACAGTTGGCTTTGGTGATATTGCTCCGGTTACTCCTTTAGGTCAGTTAATTGCCGCATTTATTATGATTATGGGGTACGGTATTATTGCAGTACCTACGGGAATAGTAAGTGCTGAGTATGTTAAAAGCACAGGTAAAGTAAATCAGGATGATGACGATTATATACATGTAAACTCGCAAGCGTGTCGTGGTTGTGGGGCAAGCAAGCATCGTGATGATGCAGATTTCTGTCATAGCTGCGGTAAAGATTTACATCCAGAAGAAAGAGCTGAAGACGATGCCTAAAAAGA
>JALZVC010000197.1 GCA_023301205.1 Flavobacteriaceae bacterium | reverse complement strand
CTCTAAATGTCCACTAGAAGAAACAGGTAAAAATTCTGTAAATCCTTGAATGATACCCAAGAGGATCGCATCAATTGCTTCCATTTATTCTTCGGTTTTTCCGGGATTCAATAAAATAGCATAGACTTCAATCCCAAAACCAATTAAGATAAGCGCTGGTGCAAGACGAATACGTCGCCAACTGTAAATTTCTGGGTTGAAAACTGCTGGGTCATCACTTCCACCACCCATCATGAGTATAAAGCCAAGGGTGATAAATGCAATCCCAATAAGCATGAACTTGTAGTTTTTACGATGAAAAACGAAGTATGTTTTTTGCTGCTGTTCTTTTCGTTTCTTTTCTCCCATAATTTTTTATTAAAAAAGGTTGTTATAAAATGTGCCCACGCTGTTGCTAAAATTCACATTTTAATAATATAAGTCGTCTGTTCTTAAATTTAAAAATCGCGACGTAGCAAAATACGTGCTCAACCAAGTAATTACTAAACTCATTATAAATATGAATAAAAACAAAACACCTAAAATCATTTTATCTTGAATAATCCCTAACTCTGGAAAACTCTTGTCTGCATAATAAATCACTCCGGCAACCCCAATCATTGCGACAATGGCACCAATGATACCAAGACGCACACTACGCCAAACAAAGGGTTTTCTAATAAAACGTTTTGTAGCGCCTACCATTTGCATGGTTTTAATGGTAAAACGTTTTGCATAAACAGAAAGCCTAATAGAGCTATTAATGAGTAGTATGGCTATCACCAAAAAAATACCTGCAATGACTAGCATCCAGAAGCTAATCTTGCGCACATTACTGTCCAGTTTTTCTATAAGTGGTTTGTCGTAGACCACATCATCCACAAAAGATTTACCTTTTATTTCACTAACAATTTCTTCTATTTTTTCTGGTGTTACGTAGGTCGCTATCACCCGTACATCAATACTGTTTTGTAGAGGATTGTCCCCCAAATACTCCATAAAATCTTCCCCTATCACTTCGCTATGCTCTTCTGCTGCCTGTTCTTTAGTGACATAGGTTGCTTCTTTTGTGTATACTGCTAGCGCTAAACTTTGCTTGAGTTGTGTGACTTCAACTTCTTTTGCCGTGTCCTTTAAAAATACCACAATAGGAATTTGTTCTTTAAAGTAATCACCTACTTTCTTACTATTGAGTACTAGTAAGCCTAATAGTCCCAATAGAAACAATACCAAGGAGATACTTAATACTACAGAAAAGTAAGAAGTGAAAAGTCTTCGTTTTTGATAAGTTTCGTAAGATTTACTCATTTTGTTGGCTACGTATGGTACTACAAAAATACATGGTTTTATTGATAACGTATTGGAGGCTTAAAATTGTATGTGATTTTTTTTTTTGAATCTATTAAAAACGTATGCAATTTGTCTTATTAATCGCTTCAACAGAGTCTGTCCTGAGCTTGTCGAAGGGTTCATCATGACAATAACCATCAATTAAAGTTCTAAACTGTCACCCTGAGCTTGTCGAAGGGCAACAATAGATTCATCTAAAATATAACTAAATTTGTATTTCTTAAAAGCGCCTTTGATACTCAAACACCTAAAAATATCTCGACCCGGGCTCTGGTTTCCCACCATATGGATTTACTTGGTCCCTTTTACGTTTAATAATATTTTTTGGGAGTCTACTAATTTCTGGGTAGGACTTATTTATGTAGGGTTTCCGTTAAATTATTTGGTGTACGGACTTAACGATTATAATGATGTAGCGGCAGATAAAGTTAATGATAGAAAAGGCAATTTCCTTTTTGGGGCAAAAGCTAGTGTCGCAACATTAAAGCGTGTGCCCTTATGGATTACGCTCATTAATCTTCCTTTTATAGTTTATTTTGTTTTTGAAGCAGGTTTCAAGATGTTTTTGGTTTTGTTTTTTATGGTAGCCGCAAATATCATCTATAATTTTAAACCGTTCCGAATTAAAGAACGTCCTCCTTTTGAGATTCTCATACAAGTAGGTTATGTGGTAACTGCCCTGTTTAGTTTGCTGCTCAATGAACTGCCTATGCTACCTTGGCTAACGATGTTCTATCTGTCTTTATTTGCATTTCAGGCACATATAGCGGGTGAGATTATGGATATTGAACCGGATAGAATTGCAGGAAAGAAGACAACGGCTACTCTCATAGGAAGAAAAAAAACGAAGCTGTTAATGCTTGTTTTTCTCCTTGTTGAGGTGCTGGTTTTAAGTTTTGGGTTTAAGGATTATGTGCTTGCAGGGTTTTTGGCTGTATTCTCGGCGTGGCTTGTGCTTGATGTTTTTGTGTTCTTTAAAGATGCGCCTTATACGGTGCCGCAAATGAAATTTTTTGGGTGGGCGATGAACCTTTCGGCCTTATTATCTATGCTTTGGGTAGTGTATTCTGGTAAATTATTGGCACCCGTATTTTAGAGAACTTCGCTTAACCTTTTTTCAATTTTGTTGTTAAATTTCTTAAAAATACTGACCAACCCCAAAAACAAATCCATTGGCGCTTTGGTCACCTAATCCGAAACCATAATCGAAGCGTAGTACCGCATTAAAAATACGTTTGTGTATAAAACGAATTCCTAATCCTGGATTAAAATTAATAGTACTCCCATCAAAAAGTTGATCAAAATCATTTCCTGGCGTACGCCAAGTTCCAGCATCAATAAAGGTGTTACTCTGCAGTACAAACCATCCTTTTTCTAGTAAAGTGTGTCGGTATTCTGTATTGATAACAATGGCAGCTGTACCGCGACTAACAGTATTACCTGCTCCCCGTATATTTATCTGGTTGTCTAAGGCAAATGGAGCAAATGGGGAATTCCTGTTTGAGGTATATGAAAGTCGAAGTCTGTTTGCTAAATTTCCTCTTTTACCTATACGGCGAAAATATTCTAAATCATTGGCTCCCACAAAAGCATCATCTAAAAAACCCTGCCCACCAGAATTAAAAAAATACTGCGCAGATGCTTCGTTTCTAAAACCATCAAGATATTGATATGTGATAGTTAAATCATTAAATTCATACTCACTAGTAAATCCAAATGTATCTGCTTCTAGTTGATCGGGTAGTCCAAGGTCAGGTTGATCTGGCTGTATTTCGTAATCTTGATTGCCAAAAGTAATCCCAAACTGTGCTCTGTTATGAAAATCATGCTCATAAATCGCGAATGCTTCAAATGTTTTATTTTGAAATTTAAAATCTTCAGAAAGCCCTTCCACACCAGTGAATATAGGCTCGAAGGTCGTATTGTCTTGGTAGTTAAATCCTAACCCAAATTTATTGGAAAACAAAAATGGAGCTTCCCAGAATACACCAAATGAATCAAAGACATCTCGAGAGTAGAAGCCACCTATGAGTTGACCTCGCCCAAAAAGGTTAAACTCAAATAGGGAAAGTCTAAAAGCAAGTTCTTCACCGTTATTAGATTGTGACGACCTAGCACCAGGTATAATTGTGAAGTTTTCTATAATGGTATAAGTGATCGAATAATCTGTAGGTGAGTTTTTGATGATTGTAGATGTAGCATTAGCAATACCTTCTAATCTATTTAATCGTTCAACATCAGTAGCGACTTTAAGTGAGTCATACACACTTTCTGGTTTTACCTTTACAAGTCTTTTCAGAAAACTTTCTTTAGTTCGCTTAAGTCCTTCTATTTCAAGGGATGTAACGATTATTTCTTGAGAAATACCTAAAGATGTAATAAATAAAATCAATAATACAACAACGTTTTTCATACTGGATTTTTAATTTAAAGTTATTTAGACGTAAGACTCGAATAATAATTTCAAAAGTAGGCACAAAAACTTAAAATTCATTTAGGAATTTAGGGAATAATTGAATGACTGTATAATATCACTTTAAAATTTCGGTCAGTACTTCTTAGTCTATGATAATACTGTTAAATTTGCTACTTAAATTTAGGATAGGATGAGCAAATATCACTTTAACGAGATAGAAGCAAAGTGGCAAAAGTTTTGGGAGGAGAACCAGACATTTAATGCCGAAAACGATAGCAAGAGACCAAAATACTTTGTGCTGGATATGTTTCCATATCCTTCGGGTGCGGGATTACATGTTGGGCATCCGCTGGGCTATATTGCGAGTGATATTTATGCGCGTTATAAAAGGCATAAAGGCTTTAATGTGTTGCATCCACAAGGGTATGATTCTTTTGGTTTGCCTGCAGAGCAATATGCGATCCAAACTGGGCAACACCCAGCAGATACTACAAAAGTGAACATCGAAGGTGGTGTTGATAAGGCTGGAAATAAAATAGCGGGATATAGAAAACAACTAGATAAAATAGGTTTTTCGTTTGATTGGTCTCGCGAAGTACGCACCTCAAATCCTGAGTATTATAAATGGACCCAATGGATTTTTATTCAGCTTTTTGAGAGTTGGTTTAATAATGAAACCCAAAAAGCAGAGGATATTAAAACGCTTGTCACGCAATTTGAATCTGTTGGTAATGCCAGTGTAAATGCAGTATGTGATTCTACTACGGAAATATTCTTGGCCGAACAATGGCGCAGTTATTCGAACACCAAGCAGCAAGAAATATTATTACAATACAGACTCACCTACCTTGCCGAAACAGAAGTAAACTGGTGTCCAGTTTTAGGTACCGTTTTAGCTAATGATGAGATTGTAAATGGTGTAAGTGAGCGTGGAGGTCATACTGTGGTGCGTAAAAAAATGACACAATGGAGTATGCGTATTTCTGCCTATGCAGAACGCTTATTGCAAGGTTTAGATGGTATTGACTGGAGTGAATCTATTAAAGAAACGCAAAGAAATTGGATTGGAAAATCTGTGGGGGCTACCGTGACGTTCCCCCTAATCCCCCAGAGGGGGACTACTCGTCCTGGATATATGACGGGTGGGAGTAATTCACATTTGCTTCTTGAGAAAGCAAAAGAAATGCGTGAAAATCCAACTCCAGCAGAAGCTGTTTTGTGGGAAGAGTTACGAGCAAAAAAACTAGGACACAAATTTAGACAACAACATTTAGTGGAAGACTACATTCCTGATTTTGTTTGCTTAAGAAAAAAACTAATTATCGAAGTAGATGGGGAGATTCATAATGATAGAGTTGAGGAAGATGAAGAACGTACTAAAAGATTAAATGAGGCTGGTTTTCAAGTGATCCGTTTCAGGAACGAAGAAGTGCTTACTGGTATCGATACTGTTTTAGAAAAAATAAACAATACGTTAAGCTCAATCTCAGTTCCCCCTTCGGGGGCCAGGGGGATATCTGTCTTCACTACGCGACCTGACACGATATTTGGGGTTTCATTTATGACCTTAGCGCCAGAACATGAATATGTTGCTCAAATAACAACTCCAGAACAAAAAGCAGAAGTTGAAGCTTACAGAGAAGCTACTTCAAAACGAAGTGAGCGCGAACGTATGGCAGATGTGAAAACCATAAGTGGCGTTTTTACGGGGGCGTATGCAGAGCATCCATTTACAAAAGAGCCTATTCCTATTTGGATTGGAGATTATGTTTTGGCTGGTTATGGTACGGGTGCTGTAATGGCGGTGCCAAGTGGAGATCAACGCGATTGGGATTTTGCAACCAAGTTTGGTATTGCTATCCCTAATGTTTTTGAAGGCGTTGATATTAGTGAAGGAGCGCATACCGATAAAGAAGGAACTGTTATCGCAAACAGTGATTTCTTAAACGGTTTGAAATATAAGAAAGCGCTAAAACTCGCTATTTACGAGTTAGAAAAATTAGATGCAGGAGAAGGAAAAACGAATTATCGTTTGCGCGATGCCGTATTTTCTAGACAGCGCTATTGGGGAGAACCTTTCCCTGTATATTATGTGGACGGAATGCCACAAATGATCGCAAAAGAACATTTACCTATCCGTTTACCAGAGGTAGAAAAATACTTGCCAACAGAAGAAGGAGAGCCGCCTTTAGGTAGAGCAGATGTTTGGGCTTGGGATAGCAAAGCTAATGCTGTTGTGAGTAATGATTTGATTGATAATAAAACAATACATCCTTTAGAACTAAACACGATGCCAGGTTGGGCAGGAAGTTCTTGGTATTTCTTTAGATACATGGATGCGCATAATACTGATGTTTTTGCAAGCAAAGATGCTTTAGATTACTGGAAAAACGTAGACCTATATATAGGAGGAAGCGAACACGGAACAGGCCATTTATTATACAGCCGTTTCTGGGTGAAGTTTATGAACGATAGAGGTTTTGTAAACGTAGACGAACCTTTCCAGAAAATGATCAATCAAGGGATGATTTTGGGAATGTCAGAATTTGCTTATGTTACAGGATATAAGGTGGCTAACGAATTTAAGGGCAAAGTAGCATCGAATAATATTTTTTTATTAGCGGATGAGAAATTTGGAAAGGATAAAAGGCATCAACATTATACAAATGATGTAAAGTATGTTTTCTTTAGCTCAGACTATGAATATGTAAGTGATTATAAAAAAGGTTCTTTAGCGGTTCCATTTAATGAAATTATCCCACATAGATTTGATATTAATCTAATAAGTAATAATGTTTTAAACATTGAAAAATTTAGAAATAAAACGCATAATTACGAAGATTCTATTTTTGTAGTTCAGAAAGGATATTGGTTTAAGGGAGAGTTCACTCAATTATTTGAGGAAGGTTCGACAGATTTTAAAACTTTTTCAGAGGTAGAAAAAATGTCCAAATCTAAATACAACGTTGTAAATCCAGATGAGATTTGCGATCAGTACGGAGCAGACACTCTACG
>JALZVC010000196.1 GCA_023301205.1 Flavobacteriaceae bacterium | reverse complement strand
TTGATCTGCTGTGCCCTCCGCCAGAATTGTAGATTGAGAATGAAAAGAAGCTCCATTTTTTAAATCTAATGAAAACCCTGGAGGAATAATAACCGTATAACCTGACGGAACTTTAAGGCTCTTATCAATACTATGAGCCCCACCACTAAATACAACCTGTTTTTTATCTTCTTGCAATGTAACGAAATCAAAATCTGCAAACGTAGATTGCTTTAATGTTTTATATTTTGCTACAGCTCCGTCTAGATTTTGAGTGCTAGAAAAAAGATAAACCTTATGTTTTTGCGGAAAATTTGACCCAACAATCTGTGCCTCTATCCGCAAATCTCCTACATCCTTTGGATATTGAAAACCTCCTTTTTTGTTTTTTTTGGAAACAAAAGCATTATTAAACGCTTTTTTTAGTGGGAGGGTCACACGCTTTTTCACATTACCATTCAGCACTACATCAGTACTGTTATTTATCAAATTCTGTCCGTCAATATGATACAAACCAGTAATTTCTATTGGAAACTTTGTCAAGTTTTTTAAATCTAATATCAAAGTATTATCCCGTTGAGCAACAAAATCTGGAGCTAAAACTACCGAAGGATACACGTATTTCTTAATAAAATTGCTGTTATATTCTAACCTTTTAGGGTCAAAGGTGTTTAGTTTAAATTCACTATTTAACAGGTCTGTAATACTATTCAATTGACCACCATGCGCTGCAAATATGCTATCTAAATATTCTTGCGAACTGTATTTTACAAGTTTCTTAACTAAGCTTTCTTGGTATAAAGAATCTCCTTCAGTAAAAGGATAATGGTGTATCTCAGTCATTCTTTGTCCCGCATTTGCGTCAAAAGCAATTGGTTCAAGTTTGTTGGTAATAGGGTTATAATACACCCTTAAATTATGCCAAGCAAGCCCGTGATATCCACCAAATAAATTTGACAATGCCACATATGAAGTTAATAAATCTAAATCAAAAACTTCTGATACTCTATATTTGCCATTTTTTAAACCTTCCAATAAGTCTTTAGCAACATTAAATTGCTTTAAAAGTTTTGGATCTGCCAAAACTTTATTCTCGTTATATACTTTTACCCGTGCATTCTCTTTAGAATTCAAATTAGCTGAATACAATGCACTTTGTTCAAGCCCTAGTTTCTTTTGATAATAGGTATCCTTCCACAGGAAATCTTCATCAAACCCAAGGATTAGCCCTTCTCTTCTTTTGTTATTTTCAATTAAGATTTTATCAAAGGATTCTTCAAGTGCCATAATTCCATTATCAAAACTACCCTGTCCTTTAATGTGCATCTTTAATCGAACGAATTCATAGCGAAGCCCAATAACACCTTCATCTTTAACTACTTTGTCTAACAACCACTCCCATTGCCAGTTTCTAGACTTTGGGTGCTGTATAGACAACTTGCGCATCCCTAAAATAGTATTGTCACTTGACGCAATTATACGGTAAGACCATTTTTTATTTTCGTTAATATGATCTGTCCAATCACCTTTTAATCTGAAAGACACATTAATCTTCTCCCCTTCATTTATTTGTACTTCGCCTTTTACAATATCTTCCTCATCTGTTAATAAAACACCCACATCTAATGCGGCTCTTCGCTTAGCTTTTATTTTATCATAGGAGGCAGCAGAGGTATATAAGTCTATATTTTGCACATCAACATACGCACTACCTAAAGGCATATCAACAACTACTTTATTGCTAAAGGTGATCACCTTATCTATTGGGATTTTTATGTCATTTACGCTCAGGCTTCTTCCCGCACTTGACATAAATCTGCCGAGATTCACGTGTGATATTGCATCAAAAGGAGTGTGTTTTTCTTCAAATAAATCACTAGTTAATATCTTTTCAAATAAATAAAAATCTTTCCCGTCAATAGTTTTTTTCTCAAATTGATTGTTTGATGGAAACGTAAAATTTATAAAGGGATCAAGAATTAAAGTGCTATCCTTTGGGAACACATGGACAAAAAACATATCTGTTTTTTGCCTTCCTACGGGTTCATCTTTGTATGCATAAAGTACCTTTGAGCCGAAAGGGTCATTAATGGCAAAAACACTTACATCATTGTCATTGTATAGGTACAGCTTGTCTTCTATTAATTTATTAATATCAAGCCCCGTAGTATTTAAATAATTTCTACCATTCACAGGAACTGGCGTCACCGCTTCTACTTCCTTCTCATTGGTAATTAATGTCGATAAACTTACCACTAAAACGAGGAGAAATACTACTACAAGGGCAACAATAACGAAGCCCACATTTTTTTTCTGGGAAGTCTTTTCTATTTTCATGGCGCTATCGTTTTTACTAGAGCGTATTGTCTATAAACGTTACTGTAGCTTCTTTATTGGTTTCAAGAATACCTTCGTGAATGGTATTTAAATCCTGTAATGAAGAAACTTTAACTAAGAAGTTAAAGTCTAAATGACCATTTGCATAATTGATACGTTTCACCTCTAACTGAGAAGAATTTTTTTGAATCACTGCTGCAATGTGATTTGTGATGCCTGTTTTATCCCCATCAGTAGAAGCTAAGCTCACTAATAAATTTTGCGTTATAGAGCTTTTAAATGCATTCCTCTTAAATAAGGCAACAATCAATAAAAGCACTGAAAACCCAATAGCAGTAGGCACTACTTGATTCGCCGCCATGCCAAGCCCTATAGCGATGGCCATAAAAAAGTAGCCTAGCTCTTCCGGTTCTTTAATGGCTGTTCTAAAACGGACAATAGAAAGTGCTCCCACAAGACCTAAAGAAAGTGCTAACGATGATTTTACAATAGTGATAATTATAAATGTAGTAATCCCTACAATTACTAGTACTTTGGCTAACTGTCCGCGATTTGATATCGAATTACCAAACCTGCTATAAAAAAAGGACAGGATTAAAAGCATTATCGCACAAATTACGATGTTTAAAATATAATTTGTAATACTTAAAGTTGACTCAAAAGCACTAGAGAATTGGTTAATTAATTCATCCATAATGTATCGGAAATTTTTTTGTTTTTTTATCTCTGCGAAAGTAATCAATACTTCCCTAACATTGACTAGTTGTTAAGCCAATGTTAACCAAAAGAAGATATGGGTATCACGCTTTAAAAAATTAGCGTAATTTTAGAAGGTGAATATAATCAATCTAATCTCGGGTCCTCGTAACTTATCTACAGCCTTTATGTATGCTTTTGCACAGCGTAAGGATACAACCGTTATTGACGAACCATTTTATGCCTACTATTTAAAACAAGCAGCCGTAAAAATTGAACACCCTAGCAAAACAGACATATTAAACACATTGCCACAAAGTAAAGAATCTGTGATTCGACTTATTACGGCAGCAAAATCAGAAAACGTATTTGTAAAAGGTATGGCGCATCATATTTTAGAAACCCAACCTACATTTATACTCCCTTGGACAAACGTAATTTTAATACGACACCCAGAAAAATTATTAGCCTCTTTTTCTAAAGTAATTAAAAACCCGAGCATTGCAGACATAGGAGTAAAAAAGGCTTCGGAAATTTTCCAGTTTTTAAAACAGCACGGCAAAACGCCTTTAGTCATAGATAGCGACGAGCTCCTTAAAAACCCGAAACAATATCTTCTTAAAATATGCAAGTGCCTAAATCTTCCTTTTTCCGAAGAAATGTTATCTTGGGATAAAGGAGGCATAAAAGAAGATGGCGTTTGGGCACCATATTGGTATAAAAATGTACACAATTCAACAGGTTTTGCAGTGCAAAAAACAAGTAGTCAAGCAATGCCTATGCATTTACAACCTGTTCTAGATGAAGCACTCAAGTATTACTTCATTTTAAAAAACAACATCTTAACTAACAATTAATGCTACAAAAAAGAAATCCAAAAAACGACAATCTACAAGTATTCATACACGACAGATTATACCATCGCGACGAAGCGAAAATCTCTGTTTTTGACAGTGCCGTGCAAGGCGGAGATGCTGTCTGGGAAGGGCTACGGGTCTATCCTGAAGGTATTGTCTGTCTGGACAAACACCTGTCTCGATTACACGCGAGTGCAAAAACGCTCGCCTTTGTTGACATACCTAGTAAAACAGAAATTAAAAAGGCCATTAAGCAAACATTACAAGCGAATGGGATGAATGATGACACCCATATCCGGCTTACTCTTACACGTGGGAACAAAATAACTAGTGGTATGGACCCAAGACTCAATCAAGACGGTAGTTGTCTTATTGTTCTCGCAGAATGGAAACCGCTAGTGTATGATAATAAAAGCGGCATTAAAGTGATTAGTACAAGCCAGCGACGTAATGCGCCGCAATTTTTAGACAGCAAGATCCATCATAATAATTTGCTTAACAATATTATTGCAAAAATTCAAGCCAATGTAGCAGGTAAAGACGCAGGATTAATGCTAGATGACAGGGGTTTTGTGGCTGAGTTAAATGGCAGTAATGTATTTATGATCAAAGAAAACACTATATATACACCTTTTGCTCATGCGTGCTTACCAGGTATCACCAGAAATACAGTAATGGAGCTTTGCGTACAACACAGCATTAATAT
>JALZVC010000195.1 GCA_023301205.1 Flavobacteriaceae bacterium | reverse complement strand
TTGTCTGGTCGAGCGCAGTCGAGACCTTCCTGTAACAGATAATTTTAAACGAAATAACAAAACCCAAGGCCTAAACTAAAAAATGAAAACCTATTATATCTATATCTTAGAATGCTCAGACCATCTAACATATACAGGTTTCACAAATAACATAGGAAGAAGATTTGAAGAGCATCAAGAAGGGAGAAACAAGTCTGCATTTACATACAAAAGGCGTCCTGTAACACTGCTATTCCACCAGGAATTCAATGATGCAGAACAAGCCATTTACTTTGAGAAGAAGATAAAAAAATGGAGTGCACAGAAAAAGAGAGCTTTGGCTAATAAAGATTTTGATCGATTACAATTGTTAGCGGAGTGTCGTAATTTTACACACGCTAAGTTTAGGCCAACTAAGGCGGAGATTGAAGAAAGGTTGCGAGTATTAAGTAATGAAAGTGTTTAGATTTGTGATAACTGAGGGAGGTCTCGACTGCGCTCGACCAGACATGATTATTGCGTAGTAAAAAGCAATTATTCTTAACTCGCTCGACTAGACATAGTTTCTACATGATAAATAGAGATAGTATATTAAACAGTACCATTAAAGTTAACCTAACAAACAATAAAACGCAATAACCCGTTAAATGAGCATTAACCTAATACAAACTCCACTAGACAGTGCTGTTCTTGAAACCAAGGAACAGTATAAAGTCTATTTTAAAATTGTGAGTCATGCTTTTGATTCTTTAATTGAGAGCTTGAGCAAGAAACAGATTTGCGGAGAGATGGAGTTGACATTTATAGAACAATACACAGAGCTCCTTACCTATTCTCTTGAAGCATTTAGAATTAAATATCTATTTGATGATGAAGAGAAAATGAAGATTGATTTAACAGAAAGCGGATACCCTAACTTTCTAGAATTTAGATATCTTTATAATGACCTGGCACTCAAACACGAGTTTGTTGAGCGATTGCCACCTGTAGATAAAGTAAAAGAGCAGATTCTAGAAACACTATTAAAAGACAAAGAACCAGTTAGTAACACAAAATTGCATCAAGCAGCTTCTATTATTTACTATAGTTCGGTAGAGCAAAAGTATATCTTCAAAAAATTTGTTCAGGGTAAAATCATTAGTAATAAAAAAGTAATCAATCCTGACAGTGATGCCCAGTATATAATAAGTTGGTCGTTTTACGATGTGACGCACAATCGTCCATTTGTGTGTTTTATGTATTTTGATTTATATAAAACAACCATACAAGAATATACAGAACAAATTTATGAAGTGCTAGAGCAGGTAGCAGATCGCAATATGACACTAGACATAATGGCTTATGCTATTGATAAAAAACTACCAAAGTTATTACCTAAAAAAATTCGTAAAGTAGACTTAGGGCCTTTGCATAGTGTATTTGCAAAAGATGAACTCGAAGTAACCCATGTGATATTACAAGGCATTGTTGATAAAACCTTGGATATTTCGGCGTACGCCATATCATTGCAAATAGATGAAATTAACAGTACAGATACCTTTAGCGAAGGGGGCTATTTTAATAAACAGTATTTACAAGTTTGGGAATCTAAAAAACCAGAGAAGTATGTTTTCACTTCGCATAGAGTAATGCAATTGCTTTATGATGCAATCCCAGAACATCTAAACTCACTTACAGAAGCACCCATAGAAATGGAGTCGCTTAAATAAAAATAACACGATCGTCTAAAGACAAAAGACCAACGACAAAACATATGGAACACAACAGCACATTTCCTATTAAAAACAATGAACTCGAAGCACTCCGTGATGAAGCATCTTCTTATTTAAAAGGTGTGCAATGGGAACAAGGTAGCAAAGCACAACGTCGCGATAAGGACCAGAAAGACACCTCTATCCTACTCTATTTGTCTAAGGCAAATGGATCTGGAGTAGTAGATGTTACTTCGGTTTCTAAAACTATTTTGGGGCTTAAAAAACGATTATTACCTGATAGTGTTGCAATTCCATTAAGATTAAACCAGAGTTTGCTTGCTTTGCAAGAAGGGCTTACTATGGGAGTCTGGTTAAAAGATTCTTACTACGATAGCTCTGGTCTTTCGGGATTAAACGAACGCAAATCGTCTTTAGATAACGAACAACGTCGTGAGTATGATTCTAAACAGCAAACCGCTACAGCCTATATGCTTTTTGGTATTGCAACTCGCGTGTTATATGATTTGCAGCCCGCAGCATTAAAGGATTTGTCTGTAATGAAAAACAAGTTTACAGGCATTCCAGAATTGTCATTTATGTCTCCTGTAAAGGGTATTTCTTGCTTGTTATTTTATTATGACAAATACCTGGGACACCCAGAAATAATTACCAGTGACGAAGATGTAATTAGTTTTACCGTTGTTTATTTTGAAGCCATTATTGCTGAAATATTAATGCGTGTAGGGTCCCTAGATAATACAGACACTATTACAGATAGAACCTATAAGCTAGAAAAAAGTAACTACGCTATTTCTGGTTGGGAACACGCACAAGAAGGTGGCGCAACAAGTGTAGAGTTTAACAAAATTGAATTTGAAGAAATTGTAGGAAATCGAGATGCAAAACACTTTGCGCGTAGATTGACAGAACGAATGTTAAGCTATGATTTTACAGCAAAGAAAAACCCATTTCAAGAATTAGGTGGTTTTATGCCGGTATTTATGGGCTATGGTATACCGGGTACAGGTAAAAGTATGTTGATTGCCGC
>JALZVC010000194.1 GCA_023301205.1 Flavobacteriaceae bacterium | reverse complement strand
TAGTCGGCGTTACGTCCAGAATGTAAAGAGAGAAATAATAATGCGTCTGCCAGTTCTGTTACTTGATAATGGCTTCCCGGAAACAAAAATACTGGTAATTTGCTATATGCCTTTAACGCTAGAACTACTTCAGAAGTTTGATTGTCTTTATCTGTACTACCACCAACAAAAAGATGAGTAGTTTCTTTAGGAATTTTCTTTAGAAACTCTGGCGGTTTCTGGGTGTCAAATTTCTCTGGATCTATCAATATAGCTAATTGCTTCTCCCCTTTTTTAATTGCGCTTAACATTTCAGAATAAAAAACTCCTTGCATATTAATTTACGACTTTAATAATGGCATAAACCAGCGTAAACATTTCTAGCTCCAAGAAAGAAACATCGTATCGTTCCGTTTTATTAAATGCAGAAACTGTAGCGGTAGATACTGGATCGTCAAGATTAAAATTATCCACATAAATATGTTCTAAAAATCGAACTCCGGGGGTTGCAAAACTTTTATAAAGTGATTCTTTAGCACCCCAAACCATCGTCAGTTTTCTTATAAGCGCATCTTCATTAGCCATGGTTCTATACTCCTCAACAGGTGTAAACTTATGGGCTATTTTTAAAATCTTATCACGTTGCTTTTCAATATCAATACCAACTTCAACATCACTAATAATTATAGCAGAGAAAGTATAGCTATGCGTAATAGAAATATGCTTGCCGTCTTTTAGGTTTGGCTTGCCGTTTTCATTATAAAATAAGTCAAAATCTGTGTATCCCTTTTCTTTTAACAAATGCCGCACACTCATAAAACCACGTTTATGCAAATCGCTCTTCATCCCATTTACACGTGCTTGACAGTGTGTTGTAAGTTGCATTCCAGCAGATAGGTCATTAAAAGATTCTGTGATCTTCCAGATTAATACTTGTGTCGTGGGATTAACTGTTATAGTTTTGTAAAGAGGCATTAATAATTAAGGGATTATGAGTATTTTTGCATTCTGAAATCTTAAGGATTAAAAATAAGTAATTATACTTAGAAATCTCGACAGATTGAATTAATGATTTAATAATAGCTTCCAGAAATATTTAGGAAGAAAAATAAACTATATGTCTTTAGAAAGAAAACCATACGTAGCGAATAAAGTAAAAGATATCTCTCTTGCCGCTTGGGGAAGAAAAGAAATTGAGCTTGCCGAAGCAGAGATGCCAGGGCTTATGTCTCTTAGAGAAGAGTACAAAAACGAACAACCACTTAAAGATGCACGTATTGCAGGATGTCTACATATGACCATCCAGACAGCTGTGTTAATTGAAACTTTACAAGCTTTAGGTGCTGAGGTAACTTGGAGTTCTTGTAATATTTTTTCTACACAAGACCAAGCAGCAGCAGCAATCGCAGCAGCAGGAACACCAGTATATGCCTGGAAAGGTATGACAGAAGAAGAATTTGACTGGTGTATCGAGCAAACGCTTTTCTTTGGTGAAGATCGCAAGCCGCTTAACATGATTCTTGATGATGGTGGTGACCTTACTAATATGGTACTTGATAAATATCCAGAGCTAGCCGCGGGTGTAAGAGGATTAAGTGAAGAAACTACAACTGGAGTGCATAGATTATATGAGCGTGTTAAAAACGGAACATTACCTATGCCAGCTATCAACATTAATGATAGTGTAACAAAATCTAAATTTGATAACAAATACGGCTGTCGTGAGAGTGCTGTAGATGCAATACGTCGTGCAACAGATATTATGCTTGCTGGTAAACGTGTAGTTGTATGTGGATACGGTGATGTAGGTAAAGGTACCGCTGCTTCTTTTAAAGGAGCTGGTTCTATTGTTACGGTAACAGAGATTGACCCTATTTGTGCTTTACAAGCTGCAATGGACGGTTTTGAAGTGAAGAAACTAGAGACTATCGTTCCTAGTGCAGATATCGTAATTACTACAACTGGAAATAAAGATATCGTTCGCCCAGAGCACTTTGAGGCTATGAAGGACAAGACCATTGTATGTAACATAGGTCACTTTGATAACGAAATTGACGTACCTTGGTTGAATAAGAATGCTAAAAAAGATGAAATCAAGCCACAGGTAGATAAATATACTTTCGACAATGGTAAAGATATCATCTTACTTGCAGAAGGGCGTTTAGTAAACTTAGGTTGCGCTACTGGTCATCCTAGTTTTGTTATGAGTAACTCATTTACAAACCAGACTTTAGCTCAGATTGAGTTATGGAAAGATAGTGATAAGTACGAAAACAAAGTATATATGCTTCCTAAGCATCTTGATGAGAAAGTAGCAAAATTGCACCTTGCAAAAATAGGAGTTGAACTTACAGAATTGAAGCAAGACCAAGCAGAATACATTGGTGTTACAGTAGAAGGGCCATTTAAGCCTGAGTACTATAGATACTAGTAAACTCGAAGACGATACCGATAACTATCGGGAGAAAAATGAAGATTGAATTCGGTTGATTTTCTTCAGAAACTATAACTACTTAAACCCTTATGCTTTTATAAAGTATGAGGGTTTTTTAGTGATGACAAATAAATTAAGATAGCTTTTAGTACAATTTAATTACAACGGTTATTTACAACAACGTATTGTTTTAAGTTTATTTGAAGGGTTATCAAGAACATTTTGAAGCTATCTAAAATAGTTATTAACGCTACTAAAACTGAATTATCAGAACCCATGTAAATTTGCTTTACATTTTTGCCCAGATTAAATGAATTCAATATCCTATTTAATCAAAACAAGACCCACAAAAAAAACCTCAATGTCCATTAAAGTCATTGAGGTTTTAAAACAAGCGACACTTTTAAAGCACGCCTATTAAAGTATTTTTTATTGTACCTGGAACACGATAGGTAGTGAGTATAAAACCCCCACTGGCTTACCACGCTGTTTTCCTGGTGTCATTTTAGGTAATTTACCAATAACCTCTTTTGCTTCTTTTTCTAATCTAGGGTGCGGTGCACGTGCAAGAACATTAACAATATTACCGCTTTTATCAATTTTAAACTGAACAGAAATACGTTGACGTCCCTCAAGACCTAGCTCTCCAGCTAACTCTGTATCGAATTTTTTTTGAACAAATTTTGAAATTTTATCACTCATACATTTTTTCTTACCCGCGTTTCCTTGAGCAGATTCACATCCTGGGTAAACTGGCACATTCTCAATAACAGCAAAAGGGACATCTGCAATTTCTTCTTCTACCACTTCAGCTTCTATAATTTCTTCTACCTCAATGATATCTTCTTCGGCATTTGTTTCTGTAGATTCGATAATAGTCTCTTCTATTTCTACCTCATCCTCAACCACTTCAATAACTTCTGGAGCTGGTGGCGGTGGTGGCGGTGGTGGTGGCGGTTCAATTGGTTGCGTGATAGGGATGTCTTCTTCTAAATCATCACTTACAACTTGATCAGCAAGATTATATGCAGATGCATCATAGGTCTTCCATTCAATTGCTTGCCAAGAAAGGAAAAGCATCAATGCCAAACCAGCTAATAAAAAGACGGAGCTATTTCTACCTACATCAGATTTCGGATTTTTCTTTGGTTCCATATTTATGATATTTACTGTTGCTAAATTATATAAAAACTAACTAAATTAAAAAGAATAGGTCGTTTAACTTTAAAATTTAGTTTTTAA